>CAZARO010001323.1:0-2005 GCA_964487165.1 uncultured Solibacteraceae bacterium
CAGGATCGATTTCACCTGGTCGGACTGCGCCGGGGTGAGATCCAGCTCCTTCTGCAGGCGCTCGAAGTACATGGTCTGCCCCTGCGCCGTGTCGAAAGCCGGGGTACGCTGCCGATTGTGAACGCCCAGGTCCATCACCAGGGCGCCCAACACTCCGCAGCACAGAAACACCAGCGTCAGGCTTACGGCAGCCACCACCTTGGGGTTCCAGGTGCTGCCCACCGCCAATCTGTCCAACAACCCGGGGCTACTGCTCATAGGCCGTCAGCAGGAACAGCATTTTATTCTCGGCCAGCCCCGATTCGAACCCGGTGGAGTTCTGCTGCGCCAGGATCGCTTCCGGTGACGGCCCGACGGGAAATTGCGACTCGTGACTCACCAGGTAGCCTCCCAGAACCGCCACGATCATCAGCGACGCGAAAACCAGCCGCCGTCCGAATGCCGTATTCAAGCCAAAGAAACTGGCCATCGCCGGCGCCGCCTTGCGCCGGCCCACCTGTGCCATCACCTTGGCCGTAAAACCGGGAGCGATGTCCCACGTCTCGGACTGGTCCCGCCGCAGAGTCGCGAACAAACCTGTGACGTCCTCCATACCGCGAATCTCTTCCCGGCACATGCCACAGGTGCTCAAATGCGCTTCGATATCCCGGAGTTCCGCCGGCTCCAGCGTGCCGGCCAGGTACTCTTCCAGGTTTTCCATCATCACAGCGTGCATAACGAATCTTCCCTTACAAACGTAACTAACGCCTTTACTTCTATCCCTTTGCCGGTCTATTGCCAGCTTCGGGGTTACTCAGTCGATCAACCTGCCACCAAGCCGGGAGCCCGATCCAGGCGTTGTGCCGCCTTGACCAGTTTCTGCCGGGCACGGAACAATTTCACCTTGATAGTGTTCTCATTCATTCCCGTGTGTGCCGCCAGTTCCTCTACGGAGTAGCCTTCCACTTCTTTCATCATCAACAACGCACGCTCCTCCTCCGACACTCGGGAAAGGAGCTTCAAAACGTAATCGCGCCGCGCCAGGTCGGAATCCACCGGTACCTGCCGCTCGTTTCCGGGCTCGGTATTTTCCACCCGGCGAACTTCATCTTCGCTCAGATCGCTCTCGTACACCAGCTTGCGGACTTTTCGCTTGCGCAGGTAATCGAAACACTCGTTGACCGTGATTTTGTAGATCCAGGTGATCAGCGAACTCCGGAAATCGAAGTTCCGCAACGACAGGTAGACCTTCGCAAACACTTGCTGCGCAATATCTTCCACGTCGTTGCGCTGGCGCACGATGCCGTGAATAATGGCAAACACTTTGGACTGGTAACGTTCCACAATCTCGCGAAACGCCGATTCGTCGCCAGCCTGAGCCCTGCCGACCAAGGCGCCTTCCGGGGTGTTTTGGTAGTCCACTCTGGCTTTTGCAGCAACCTCGCTACCGAAACCGGGGAATGTGAGGGCGCCCGACAGTGTTCCCATACATCCAGTCGGACGTTCCCCGCGGTTTTCGGGTTTCACGCACCTGCAACTACTATTTTGCCAGATCGCGAGAGCCGCTAGGTCCGGAAGGAAGTCTTCGACCCGCGAATCCGCCTGTTGGGAGCTGTTTTAGTGCGACCCGGACCCTGGGATGCACATCTAACCGATTGAACGATGGAAGAATGCGGTCCCATTTGTAATAATAGGACGGAGCATTGCTCGAATTCGTCGAGGAGTTAAAAACGCATGGTGCAAATGACTGAAAAAGCGATCGGCAAGGTGAGGGAGATCATGGCCAGCCAGCAGCCGTCTCCGGCAGGTCTGCGAATTGCCGTGGTGGGTGGCGGCTGTTCCGGCTTCAGCTACTCGATGGCCTTCGAGAATACGCCCAACATGTTGGATAAGACGTACCAGTACGGCGACCTGAAAGTCTTCGTGGACCAGGCCAGTCTGCTTTACCTGGATGGCGCCGAAGTGGATTACGTGGAGACCCTGGAGGGCCAGGGATTCAAGTTCAACAACCCGCAAGTGAAATCCA
>CAZARO010001324.1:0-2003 GCA_964487165.1 uncultured Solibacteraceae bacterium
CGCGCCCCACCACGGACGGAAGGTCTCGTAAGGCGCCAGCGGAACCCAGCCGATATTGCCGAAGCCGAATCCCACACCGACGCCAATCCCCACGCCGCCGCCATAGCCAAAAAACCCTACCAGCGCAGGCGACCAGTACGCCGTCACGCCCAACCCTCCGGGATACCAGTTCCATCCCCAGCGCGCATCGAAAAACCACCGGCCGTAGTGGTAGGGCGCCCAACCCCAGGCATCGTAGCTAACCCAAGTCCAGCCATACCAGTTGACCCACACCCAGCGGCCATTGCGATACGGCGCCCACCCCGGCGCTACCGCCGTCGGTCGCCAGACATACCCGTAAGGCGCCACATAAACCCAGGTGCCCGCCCCGTCCATGCCATCGGTGCCGTAAACCCCGGGCGGCACATATTGAGCGCTAGCGTTGTTGGAGGATTGCAAAACGCGATCGCGGCTATCGTTCCAGCGATCCCAATCATCCAGCGCGCTGGCCGTTACCACCTGAAACTCGGGATCGGCGGCCGGACCGCGGGCCATCATCGTCTGGCCGCCGTAAACCCATTGCGTGCCTTTCGGCGTGAAAATCTCCACGTCCCCCTGGCGGGCCGTAATCTCGGACTCGCCGGCTTCCGTCACGCTGACGCGGAACGCCCCTTCCCGCGCCGGCCGCGCCGAAACGCTCGGGGTGTTCACTTCGACGTCGGCGCTGGACTGCCGTAAGATGCGGTACGTCACCGTTCCGTGGGCAACCTCCAGGTGGTAGTGGCCGCTCTCCAGCAGTGCCAGATGGATTTCCGCGTTCCCGCCTATTCTCAAAACGTTAGCGGAATCGAATTGAACCTCCGCACGAGAATTCTGGCCGGTGGCGATGCGGTCGTCGGTCAGCAGCGGAGCGTTGATCACGCCGGCTACCCACTCTCCCGAATCGCCGCGCCGCACCGAGACCTCGCCATCCATCAGGCTGATGCGCGCCACACCGCGGTTCAGATCTTCCGGAGCCGGCGCCTGGGCGCGCGCCGGAACGACCGCTCCCACAGCCAAAAGCAGCGCGCCCGCCAGAACTGAGAACCTGAAATCCGCCTTGCGCTTCATTACCGATGGTCTCCGCACTCGCACGGAGCGTTGCACGGTTCAAGCCAAACACTAACAGTTGTAGTTTCAATGTATTAGGAAATTCCGCGGCGCGCGGTCGGTGGCTGAAAACCACCACTGCTGGCTACATTGGAGCAGAACTCCGGCGAGCCAGCAGGAAATCCGCATCCCGAGACAGTACAAGGAGATGGCGCTGTTCCGCCCAATTCCCTTCCGACGCCGGCAGCAGATAATAGTCGAAATCGCCCGGCCGGTAGTCCCTCGCGGCGCGCTCCCAAGCGGTGGCGCGATGTTGCGCGCGGTAGAAGTTGACCACCGGTTCCACCGAAGGAATGGTGCCGATCCGTATGCGATCCGAGCCGGCGCTCAGGCGCATTACCTCGAGGTCCGATTGCAGATTCCCGGCCTGACGTGCAGTCAATTCCGGCGTGATTTCCCGCGCGGCGTGGGCATGGCTGAGCGGCAGCACGAGAAAAATCAGGGCTACGACTACGGCCGGAATGAAAACGCAGTCGACCCAGCTGGTCCGTTGAGGGCGTTGCAAGATCAGAATGGCGTCACTGTGTCTGCCAGAGCCTACAGAGCCGCGACCGCGAGGGAGCGGTCGTCTTTGCGCTCCGAATACCGCCAGAAACACGAGCGCCAGCACCGCAGCCGGGATGGCAAAGTCGAGCCGGGCGGCGATCGACAACCCCAAACAGGCTCCAGCCAGGTTTAAGTTCATTTCATTAACTTGATGATTGCACTTGAGATAGCGCACCAAGAGCCAGACCGCGCACACCTCCAGAGCCAACCCCGTACCCATGCCATCCGCGCGCACAAACCACCCCCACTGGAGCGCCGCCGCCCCCGCCAGAGCCGTCGCGCACAAGGACAGCCATGCGGAGCCCAAAAGGAGCTTAGCGAGTTGCCAC
>CAZARO010001325.1:0-2002 GCA_964487165.1 uncultured Solibacteraceae bacterium
GCGGATCGATTCCACCGCCGCGTGGGAACGCAGGAAACGGTTCGCCAGAGCCTTGTCTTCCCGCAACAGGCCCAGCAACAGATGTTCCGTCTCGATATACGGGCTGCCGAACTGGCTGGCCTCGTACCGCGCGAAAAAGATCACCCGCCTTGCCTTCTCCGTATAACGTTCGAACATAACCGAAAGACCCCCTATGACTTAAAGATACTCCGTACCGGCATCCCGTTGCGAATCATTTCGCGCGGTTGGTACCAAGCCGCCTTTTTCCATGGCCAGTACGCGGTCGCAACGCCGCGCGAACGACAAATTGTGAGTAACAAAAACCGAGGTGAGCTGGTGCGAGCGGTGTAGACTTTCCAGGAGCTCGAATATCATTTCCCCGGTCCGGAAATCCAGGTTTCCCGTGGGTTCGTCGGCAAGCAGAACCTGCGGACGCCCCACCAGCGCGCGGGCCAATACCACGCGCTGCTGCTCTCCGCCCGAAAGCTCACCGGCGCGGTGCGACGACCGTGCCCGTAATCCCACTTCATCCAACCTCGCCAACGACTCGGAGGCCGCCTGAGCGCGGGTACATCCCCGAATCAGCAATGGCATCATCACGTTTTCCTGCGCCGTAAATTCCGGCAGGAGATAATGAATCTGCCAAACGAAACCAATCTCCCGGTTGCGAAAATCCGCCTGCGCCGAGTCTGAAAGTCCCGAAATCTCTGTACTTCCGTAGTATATCGTACCGCTCGAAGGCCTGTCGAGACCGCCCAATAAGTGCAGGAGCGTAGATTTGCCGGCCCCCGACTCGCCCACCAGTGCCAGCATTTCGCCGCTCGCAACCTCCAGGTCGACGCCGGAAAATACCACAAGCGGAGCCTGGCCGGACTGGTACACCTTGGAAAGACCGTGTACACGGATATGGGGCTCGCGCATCCTAACGCAAGTGTAGCAATCTCGTGCGCTGCCTTACGGCCAGTTGTTCCGCGGGCCGTTCCCAACCTACAATGAGCTTTAGGTTGGGAAAATCCGGAGGCTAGTTGCTACGATTTAAGCGCAAGTGTATTTTGCTGGCTTTGCCAGTGTTGTTCCTGGGCTGCCAGAAACCGGCGCCCTCCCCTGCCAAAGCGGCCTCGTCCGCGGAAGCGGCAGCTCCGGCGTGGCCCGATAAAGTGCCTTACGACCGCGTGGTGGACGACACCGCGAGATTTCTGGCAGGCATGCCGGGCAGCGCGGGCAGCCAGTTTTCGGCGCTGGAAGCGGACCAGGCGTGGCGCGAACACCGGCAGCTCATGGACGCCGCCTGGGCCAAAGCCGATGAGAAGCTGATCCACGGACTGCGCGAATTTCAACAGAGCGAGCTCGCGGTGCCGCCGCTCGATCGCGATGTGCTGTTCTACCCCTTCAGCGGACCCGATGCCCTCACCGCTACGCTGTGCTTCCCGCACAGTCCGACTTACGATCTGGTGGCGCTCGAACCGGCTGGATCGCTGCCCTCGCTGGACAGCCTGGAGAAGAAGAACCTGGCAGAGTATCTTTCGGGCATCCGCACCACCGTGGCGTCGGAACTGGGCAAGAGTTTTTTCGTCACCCGCGAGATGGACCGCCAGTTCCGCGGACAGATCACCGACGGGCTGCTGGTCCCCGTGCTTCTGTTGCTGGTGCGCACCGTCCACACCGTCCTGGGATACAAGTATGTACGCCTGGACGAGCAGGGACAGGTTGTCGACCGGCCCGGCAACGCCCACGTGGAAGCCAAGTACGCCAACAAGGGTTTTGCGATTGAGTTTCGCACCGAGTCCGACAAGTCTATCCACCGGATGTACTACCTCTCCCTCAATCTCGACAATAAGCACCTGGCCGGAAACAACGGCTTCCGGGAGTACGTGAACGCCATGCCGGAACACACCACCCTGCTGAAGGCGACCTCTTACATGACGCATCATGACGAGTTCTCGACCATCCGCGACATGGTGATGGGCCACAGCGCCACGGTGTTCCAGGACGACTCCGGCAT
>CAZARO010001326.1:0-1994 GCA_964487165.1 uncultured Solibacteraceae bacterium
GGCATTTTCCTGAACGACGAATCGCCCGCCTTGAGCGGCTGGGTGCGCGAGAAGTACGGCATGGCGCCCGTCTCCAACAATCCCGCCAGACCGCCCGACGTGGTCAACATGAATCACGAGTTCTACTCCAAAATCTTCGAGCTGATTCTGCGATTGAAGGGCAATTACCTGTGGCCCGCCATGTGGAACAACGCCTTCAACGAGGACGATCCGCTGAATGCCAGGACCGCCGACGAGTTCGGCGTCGTGATGGGGAATTCGCACCATGAGCCCATGCTGCGCGCGCAGAAGGAATGGACGCGGCACGGCACCGGACCGTGGGATTATTCCAAGAATGCCGACGTGCTCCAGAAGTTCTGGACGGAAGGCATCCACCGCAATAGAGATTTCGAGAGCATCGTCACCATCGGCATGCGCGGCGATGGCGATATGCCCATGGCCGGCCCGAACATGGACGCCAACGTCAAGCTGCTGGAGCAGATTGTGGCCGACCAGCGCAAAATCATCGCCGAACAGATCAACCCCGATGTCACCAAGGTCCCGCAGCTCTGGGCGCTTTATAAGGAGGTGCAGGGTTACTACGAGAAGGGCATGCGCGTGCCTGACGACGTGACGCTGCTGTGGTGCGACGACAACTGGGGCAACATCCGCCGCCTGCCCACCCCCGAGGAGCGTAAACGATCCGGCGGCGCCGGCATCTATTATCACTTCGACTATGTGGGCGGCCCGCGCAACTACAAGTGGATCGACACCAACCCCATCCCCAAGGTCTGGGAGCAGATGAATCTCGCGCTCCACTACGGCGCCGACCGCATCTGGATCGTCAACGTGGGCGATTTGAAGCCGATGGAGTTTCCTATCGACTTCTTCCTCAGTTTCGCCCGCGATCCCAATCGCTGGCCCAAGGAAAAGCTGGGCGAGTTCACGCGCCTGTGGGCGGAGCGCGAATTCGGCACGGAGCACGCCGCGGAAATCGCGGACTTAGTCTCCACTTACTTGAAGTATTCCGGCCGCCGTAAGCCGGAGTTGCTCGATCCAGCGACTTTCAGCCTCACCGATTACCGCGAAGCCGAGCGCGTGGAAGCGGATTTCAACTCGCTCCTCGCACGCGCCGAGAAGGTGCAGGCCGCGCTGCCCGCCGCGTCTCGCGACGCCTTCTTCGAACTGGTACTGCACCCCGCCAAGGCCTATGGGCAGGTGGCCGAAATGTATATCGCGGCCGGCCGCAACAAGCTCCACGCGGCGCAGGGCCGCGCCAGCGCCAATGACGATGCGGCGCGCGTGAAGGCGCTCTTTCAGGCCGATATCGATCTCGCCAACCAGTACAACCACACCCTGCTCAACGGCAAGTGGGACCACATGATGGACCAGACCCACATAGGCTACACCTATTGGCAGGAGCCGCCGCGCAACACCATGCCCGCCGTTAAGGAGATCGTGCTCCCGGATGCCGCCGCCATGGGCGTGGACACCGAGCCCGGAGCGTTCGACGTCTTCAATAAGCAGCGCCGCTACATCGACGTCTACAACAAAGGCAAGGCTCCCTTCGATTTCACGGCGGCCGCCAGCGCTCCGTGGATCGTGCTCAGCGCCGGGAAGGGTACGGTCGACAAGGAGCAGCGCCTGTGGGTAAGCGTGGACTGGAGTAAAGCTCCCGCCGGCTCGTCCGATGGCTCCGTCCGCATCAACGGCACCGGCTCGGAAGAGACGGTCAAACTCACGGCTGTGAATCCGCGCGAGATCACGCCCGCTACCTTGCGCGGCTTCGTGGAATCCGACGGCGTCGTCTCCATCGAGGCCGAGCATTATTCGAAGAACAACGCCGCCGGCGGCGCACGCTGGGAGAAGATCGACGACTTCGGCCGCACGGCTTCGGCGATGTCGGTCTTCCCGGTAGACAGCGCCAGCAAGGAGGCCGGTGCGCCGTCGCCCTCGCTCGAATACCGCATGTACCTGTTCCATGCCGGAAAGGCCGAAGTGAACGCCATCCTGGG
>CAZARO010001327.1:0-1992 GCA_964487165.1 uncultured Solibacteraceae bacterium
GCGCCGGGGAGGGAGCGAAACCAGTCGCGCCACGAGACTACCGCCGGTTGGATGCCGAACAACCCAAAACCCGGCGCGCCGGAGAGCGTACCGTACCAGAGTTGCTCGGCAGCGTGCTCCGCTGCGGGCGAGCGTTCATAAGGGAACGGGTAGAGCTTCCCCGGAACTGGATAGACCAGCAGGTTCGAGTAGAGAAAGCTGTCGATGGGGTAATCGGGGCGCCACACCGGCGGACGCGCCTCGATAAACGGGCTGGGGCAGAGCACCGGCAGTCCCGCGGGGAGCGGCATTTCGCGAAGCGCCCTGGCTGCCGCGCGCCAGTCGGAGTTGTGGTGCGCGGGCCAGACGCGGCTCCAGCTTCCCATGAAGATGAGGACCCCCGCGGCGAGCGCCAGCGTGACGGGCCGCCACTTTTCTGCCGGCACAAAGACGGCGATGGCGGCCGTAATCGCCAGGGCCGCTCCCGGCAGAGCGACGCTCATATATCGTGGAACGAATACGCTCACGCCGGTGAAGTGCGAGAAGGCGAACAGGCTGAGCGGGTCCACCAGCCACCACGCGGCGATGACGATGAGAGTCGCCGTCGGCGGACGCACGATCTTCCAGTCTTGCCATTTCGCCACCGCCCAGGCTGCCAACACCACTGCCGCAATTGAGCCCAGCCGGAGCGCGCTCACCAGATTGCCGGGCGAAGGTTCGGGCACCACTACGTGCGCGCCAGCCTCGCGTAATAGCCGCATCGCGGGCAAGAAAACCGCGCCCAATGCCAGTGCGAGCGCTACGAAGACCGCCAGTCGCTGCGTCCGAGAGCTGCCAAGCAAGAGTCCAACCGCGCCGAATAGCAGATACACGGGCCAGAAAATCAGGTGCACCTGGCAGACCAGCACCGCGGCGACGGCAAACAGCGCCGCGTCGAGCCAGCGGCCGGCGTCGAGCCAGCGAATCAGAAACCACATGCCGGCGCACACCACGCAAGTTCCCAGCGCGTACGGACGGGCGTCGGCAGCCTGGTCGTCAAAGGCGCGAAAGGCGAGGCAGCAGAAGACGGCGAACCAGGCGGCCTCCGCGTGGAGCAGGCGCCCGGCAACGCGCGCAATAAACCATAACGACATCGCCAGCGCTAATAGCGACGGCAGCCGGTAGGTCCATTCGGAGAAGCCGAAGAGCCGTTCGGCGGCACGCGGCAGCACATAGTAGATGGACGCCGCCACTTGCGGAGCCACGCGCAGCGACGGATCGGCGGCTCCGTGATGGGCCACGAAGGCGGTCGCCATTTCGTCCACCCAGAAACTGGAGGCCAGGGGCATCGCCCACAGGCGCACGACGCAGGCCGCCAGGAGAATGGGTAGCAGCCAGCGGCTTCGCAATAACTCGTCGTTCACTTCCGCGCTCCTGAAAGCCAGTATAGAGCGCCACCTTGTGCCCACCCTCGTCACCGAGTTAGCCTGAACGAATGCCCCGCCGTCTACCGCTGTTAGCAGCCGCCTGTCTGGCCGCCTCGGCCGCCCTTCAGGCGCAAACCGTCCAAGCCCCCGACATCACTAAACAGCCTACGCTCTACGTGGTGCCCTACGCCCACCTGGACACGCAGTGGCGCTGGGAGTTTCCGCAAACCATCAGCGAATTCCTGCTGAAAACCATGCGCGTGAACTTCGCCCTCATCGAAAAATACCCGCACTACGTTTTCAATTGGACCGGCGCCAACCGCTACCGCCTGATGAAGGAATACTTCCCCGCCGACTACGCGCAGGTGAAGAAGTACGTCGCTGCGGGGCGCTGGTACCCGGCCGGATCGTCGGTGGAGGAAGGCGACGTCAACCTGCCGAGCGCCGAGGCCATCATTCGCCAGGTGCTCTACGGCAACACTTACTTCCGCCAGGAATTCGGCAAGGCCAGCGCGGAATATATGCTGCCCGATTGTTTCGGATTTCCCGCCTCGCTGCCCAGCATTCTGGCGCACGCCGGCGTGAAGGGCTTCTCCACGCAGAAGCT
>CAZARO010001328.1:0-1991 GCA_964487165.1 uncultured Solibacteraceae bacterium
ATGCCCTGCGCGCCGATCACGCCATCGGCGCCGCGCGACCAATCCACCATGTAGACGGCATGCGCGTTGAAGCCCTGGTCCTGAAACTTGCCGAAATCCTTGCCCCAAACGTCGGTCGTGGTCAGCATGATGTCGACGTTGTTGGTGGCTAGCGCCGTGGAGCCTTCGGTCCAATCGTCGATAATCTTAAAAGTGACCTTCAGCCCTTTATCGGAGTAGATGGAGCCGGCGGCGGTATCCAGGCCGCCGTTGGCCACCAGTCCGCCCACGCAGCCCACCCAAATATTCAGGCGCACGCGGACATCGTTGGTCTCGCCGGACGCGGACGTGGGCAGCGGCTTCGCCGTGTCCACCTTGGCGCTGCTGGATGAAGATTTCGATCCCGGGATCAGCTTGCTGATATTCAGAAGCCCGTATTTATTGAGGGCGTAACCCACCATCCCCAGGCCCAGCAGGAAGATCAGGACGTAACCACCTCGTTCAATTTTGACGGCCATGGTATTTTCCCTAAAAAGCTACGATGTTTTCTGCGCTTCGGTTCCCCCGATGGTCTTCTGCGGCGGAGCGGCGGCAGGCTGCGGAGGGAGAATCCCCATCTCCGCTTTGAACTGCTTCACCAGTTCGTTGGCCTTGAGCTTCTCGGCTTCCTCTTCGATCTGGACCTTCTGCTGGTCCACGTTGCCCAGCGCCAGGTCCATGCGAGCCTCGTTGACGGCAGTCATCTCTTCGATCTTGCGGACCATTTCCTCGTGCGTCTGGCTGATGCCGGCCACTTCGAACTGCTCCATGGAATCGGCCACTTTCTTCTGCCATTGGGCGCGGCGATAGTCGCGGATGGCGTCCAGCGCTTCGCGCGTCTTGCGCTCCTTTTCCGCCATGAAGGCCTTCTTCACGGCCATGGCCTTATCGAAGGCGGCATTGGCGGTCTGCAACTGGCCTTGATTCCGGGCCAGCGCGCCTTTGACCTGTTCGAGCTGAATCGCGAAACTGCCGGCAAGGTCGTCGCGGCCGGCCCCGATGGCGGCTTTCACCTTGGCGGTGAGGTCGGCGGCCTCGCTCTGATAGCGGGCCTGCTCCTTCTGCAGGAGCGTGGCGTTGGCCTTCACCATGGCGATGCTCTCGTTCATGCGAGGCACCTGGTCATTCATGTCGCGGATATTTTGCTCGAGAATGATCTCCGGATTTTCACCCATGGAGATAAAGAGACCCACAAATGACCGGACTACACGAGACAGTCGTCTCCACATTGAGGAGGCTCCATTTCCGCGGCTTACTGAGATTTCGGAGTCGAGGCCGGCGGAGCCGCGTTACCGCCGGTGATCGGATTGTCCGCTACAAAATAAGATACGGCTTCCGCTATCTTTTGTTCCTCTTCCTGCTTCTTCAAACGCCAGGCAAAGAAACGTTCTTTTTCCTTGGCAACCGCATCGTTATTGGCCTGGATGCGCGAGCGGTGCTCCGCCAAAACGCGGTCGATTTCGGCCTGAATCTGTTGATTCTCCTGCGTTTTCTGGGCTTCCAACTGGTTCAGCGCCTTATCCTGCACGCTTTCGAAGGTGTCCAGCGCCTGGTCGCGCTTCATGGCATCCTGAATGACATCCTGGATGGGCGCGCCGACGGCCTCAAGCGCCATCAGGACGGAGCTGCGCTTCACATCCCGGGGCAAACTGCGAACGTGCTCGCTGCGCAGCATGTCGCCCACCTTTTCGATGGTGAACCCGTGGGACGGAGGATGGATTTCGGCGGCCTGGTAGATCTCGGCGAAAGAGGTCGGATTGGTGACCGGCGCGTTGAAAGTAGGCGGCGGGCCGGCGACCGGGGCTACCGAGCGCGCGATATCGGCAATAGCTTGGGCTGCTGTGGGGGCTGGAGGCGTCGTTCCCGCGCTTTCCTCGGGACGACCAGCCGATTCGTCCACAGAGACGAAGAGGTTATACCACTTCTTACTCATGTGAAATGTGCAAGCTCTAGGGAAGGGTACGACAATTGCA
>CAZARO010001329.1:0-1991 GCA_964487165.1 uncultured Solibacteraceae bacterium
GAACCTGGCAAATGCCATGGTTGCCAAGAAGACCGACGCCCTCAACCTGCGCAATGCGGAACAGAACACCCGGCTGAACGTAATCACCGCCATCAGCACCGTGAATGGCGCCATCGACTCGTTGCGTCTCGCTAAGATCCAGGAAGACCTGCAGCATAAGAACTACGATGCGGAAGTGGAAATGTACACCCTCGGCGCCGATATCAATCAGAATGTGGTGATCGCGCTGCAGGCCTGGGTGGTGGCGCAGTCGTCGGTAGTTACCGCGCAGGTCAACTTACGCACCAGCATTCTGAATCTCTATACGCAGACCGGCGAGCTGCTCGACGAACGCGGCATCGTGGTGAAGTAGGGCGGGGCGCCCTAGCATCGGGCAACGGCTTCAGAGCGCTTCCCACTCCTCGCGGCCGATCCCGCCTTGGCGAAGGATGCGCACCAGCAGACCCCTGCCAATATCTTCCGTGTGAGGGTTTGGAATGCGCAGTTTTCGGCCGCGTCCTCTCATGTACTGGTGATCGCCGCCGGAAACCGGCGGCTCAAAGCCCACAGCGCGCATGTACGCAATTAAGTCTCTACATTTGATGGGACCGATAGCCGGATTCAAGCGACTTCGCGGATTTCGATGCGGTGACCGTCAATATCCGGAATCGGGGAGTGATCGGCGATACTGAGAAGCACCCCTCCTTCGAGCACGCTCTCCAATTCTTCCCGGCAGCCTTCCAGAGTCTTGGCATTGGCCCAGACGCCTGGAATGGGAGGTATTTCGCCATAGAACGAACCATCGTCCTCGACGATTTCGTACCGGGCCTGGCGCATGGCCGCCCGGATATACGAAGTCAGCATCCTTCAATTATGTCACTGCGGCCGCTTGGAAGAGCCGTCTCGTATGCCTCCGCGTTCAACGGCGTGCGCAAGCCAGCGGCAACCGGGGATCCCCTCCGCCCCCATTCAGACGAATTTCGATCTATCCCCTCAATCACATACCCATTTTCTTTCCACCGTTCGACCCCGGAACGCCCCGTCCCACAAGCGGACACCCGAGTTCCTTCGCTATCCATTCTTACCCCTGAAGCGTCATAATGTTACCGAGCATCCGGAATGGCAGGAGCCGTGCCCCTGTCCTACCGGAAATCAATATGGACGTACAACGCAAGGGCGTCAAAAAGCGCAAAACGATCATCACCGTCATCGTCTCAATCGTCGTCCTGGCAGCACTCACTGTCGGTTGGAGATGGGCCCGCACGCTCAAGCCGGCCGCCCCTGGAGTCGAACTCTCCACCCTCTGGCCCGACACCGTAAAACGTGGCCCCATGCTCCGCGAAGTCCGCGGACTGGGAACCCTGGTCCCGGAAGACACCATGCTCATCACCGCGACCACCGATGCCACCGTGAAGCGCATCCTGGTGAAACCCGGAACCCCCGTCAGGGCCGACACCATCATCATGACCATGACCAGCCCGGAGCTGGAAACCGCTTTGGTGGACGCCGAGTACGCCATGAAGGGCGCCGAGGCCGATTACAAGAACCTCGTGGTCACGCTCCATAAGGGCCTTTTAGACCTCCAGTCGACGGTGGCGCAGACCAGCGCAGATTACAACACCGCCAAGCTGGAGGCCGATCGCGACGACGCCCTCGCCCATGAGCACCTGCTGGCGGAGACGGACGCCAAAATCTCCCGCGTGAAGTCCGAGCAACTGAGCGAGAAGTTGAAGATCGACAAGGAGCGGCTGGGCAGCGATGCCGCCGCCCAACAGGCGCAGTTGGACTCGCAAAAAGTCAGGGTGGACCAGCTCAAGGCGCAATACGACCTCAAGAAGAGCCAGGTGGATCAACTGAGCGTGCGCGCCGGTTTCGACGGCATGTTGCAGTCCGTGCCGCCGCCGCTGCTCCCGGTGGAAGAAGGCCAGAAAGTGCAGGCCGGTACCGCCTTGGGCAAGGTGGCGCAGCCCAGCCATCTGAAAGCCGAGCTGAAGATCGCCGAAACGCAGATC
>CAZARO010001330.1:0-1986 GCA_964487165.1 uncultured Solibacteraceae bacterium
TGCGCGGCCAGTTGCGATCCATTGTGGCGCAGTGGGGGGAGCGGCTCAACCGCACTCCCGAAGGGCAGCGGGCCGGATTACTGGAAGCCCTGCTAAGGCCATCTTCCGGACAGGACGATCAAACATGAAAACCAAATTGACGACACTTATACTTCTGGCGGGCGCGGTAGTGTTGGCGCAGGATGACCATCACGGCGCGGTGGAAAAACGCGGCGACCACGTGATGGGTTTCTCGCATGAAAAGACCACCCATCACTTTCGGCTCTTTGCCGACGGCGGCGCGATTGAAGTGACTTCCAACGATCCAAAGGACACCGCCACCCGCGATCAAATCCGAATGCACCTGTCCCATATCGCCGCGATGTTCGCCGAGGGAAATTTCCGGGCGCCGATGCTGATCCATGACCGCGTGCCGCCAGGCGTGCCGGTGCTTCAGCGCTTAAAGTCTGAAGTGAGTTATCGTTTCGAGGAGATCGAGGGCGGCGGCCGCGTGCGAATCGCCACGAAGAACAAAGAGGCTCTGGCGGCTGTCTACGACTTCTTGAGGTTCCAAATCGCCGATCATCGCACGGGCGACATCGAGGGGATAACGGAAGCGACCGGCGCAAAATAAGCCGGTCAGGCCCTTCCCTTTCCATGCTCGGCCAGCCTCAATGGCTTAATGCCCTCCGCCATGTTTCTCTGCCGGTGCGAGCACGTCAAGAAACAGCGCCTTCAACCCAAGTGCCCATACGGCGGTTAGGAAAATTCGCCGCACCCATCGATCACCGAGCCGGATGGAGAGGTGTGCACCCAGGAACGCGCCAGCGAACATCGTTAGGCCGAGGATGCAGCCCAGGCGATAGTCGATCAGATGGCGAGACATGAAAACAACCGTCGCGATGCCGGACGAAAAGACGTTAATCAATTTGGTAGTGGCCACCGCCTCAACAAAAGACTGCCGGAAAAGCGCGACGTACACCGCCGTCAAAATCGTCACGTAACCGCCGCTATAAAATCCCCCGTAAATTCCCAGCAGGAACGTCAAGGCGTAGCCTGTGAATTCGGCAGCCGCGGACGGCGGTGCCGTGAATTCGGATGTGCCTGATTTACGGTAGACCACGGAGAAAATCGCCACCGCAATCATTGCCCCGGACACAATCAGCGATACGGAATGCTGTGGCACCCGCAAGAGCAACAACGCACCCAGCAGCGAGCCGACCAATGTCAGCAGAACCAGCCGGGTCAACCGCCGCCGATCGGCAACGATTGTCTTTCCCCTGAGAAGCGGCAGGCTACCGCCGATGCTCAGAAAGATCAGGGCGAACATATTGGTGGCAATAGCGGTGCGCGGCTCTATGCCGAACTGGAACATCACCGGCACGGTGATTAGCGATGTGCTGCCAGTGATGACACTGACGGAACTGGTTACAAAGAAAACCAACATCAGCCAAAGCAGCGGACCGGTGGCCATTCACTCATTCTAACCACGCGCCGAGGACGTTGCGTTGAAACCGGGCGAGGTTCAGTTGCAGTTTGAAACTGCTGGACTTGCTGCGGTGGGCAGTGATTCGCATAGATCAACGCTTCTCCATGGGCTTTCCAAACAAACCATGTCCGATACCATCGGCCGCATCACCGTCCCCGCGGTGATGAACTCCGGCCAGACATTTCCGCTCACCAGCCGATACCCCTTTGGCTTCTCCGTGGAGCGCCCGGTGATTGTGCACCGCTTCGGCTCGCTTGACGCCAAGCAGGAGCAGCGGTATTACGTCGGCATCGGCCCGCGCAAGTTTCAGTTCAAGCACCCGAACCTGAACTGGGCCGAAACGAACCAGCTCAAGGCGTTCTGGGAGTCGATGCAGGGGCCGTGGCAGGCATTCACGTACACCGTCCCGAACGCCGACGGAACCACCACCGGCGTGCTGGTCACCTTCGAGCAGGCGCCGATTTCGTTCGAGTACCTGCGCACCGCCGTCCAGGTCGGACTGAACTTCATCGAGGTCG
>CAZARO010001331.1:0-1986 GCA_964487165.1 uncultured Solibacteraceae bacterium
TGGGGCCGCCCTCCATGAACATGAAGATCACGTTCTTGGCCTTGGGCGGGAAGTGCGGCTGGCGCGGCGCGAGCGGATTCACCTCGGTCGCGGCAGCGCGGCCTTCCCACTGCATGAGCTGCGCCAGCGCCATGATGCCGATACCGCCGGCGCACTGCTCGAAGAAGCTACGCCGCGTCTGAATTTTGCGAAACTGCTCGCTGTCCATGACTACTCCTTTGTGCTACCAGGCCCGCCGAAAGTTCGCGGGCCGCGACGATTCTCCCAACCCCAAGGCTGCTGCCGCCACGCAGATGCCCAGGGCCTTACGGCTCCGTGTCCTCTGCCCTCTCTGCGCCCTCCGGGTTTGAGTTTCGTTGCGCCACTGCCCCACCACTGATTATTCCCTCGTGATGAACTCATCCAGATTGAGCAGCACCCGGCTCAATTCCACCCACGCCGCGGCATCCACTTGCGGCACGCCTTCCATGCGATTCGGAAACAGCGCATCGAGCGCCTTTTCGTCCTGCGCCAGGCCGCTTCGGGCCTGCGCGAAATACCGTTCCATGCGCTCGCGTTCGCGCGTCGAAGGCTCGCGGCCCAGCGTTACCAGGTACGCATAATCCAGCCGGTCGCCGAAGGAATCGCCGCCTTCGCGCATCACACGCAGCGCCAGCCCCTGCGCGGCCTCGAAGAATACCGTGTCGTTCATCAGGTTCAGCGCCTGCAGCGGTGTGTCGGTGCGCTCGCGGCGAGTACACGAAAGCTCGGCGCTCGGAGCGTCGAAATTCATGAGCTGCGGGTAGGGCGAAGTCCGCTGGAAGTGGATGTACATGCCGCGGCGATAGCGGTCGGGGCCGGTGCTTTCTACCCACTTCACCGAACCCGCGTAGGAGAGTTCGGCCACGCCCTTGGGCTGGGGCGGTTTCACGCTCCGCCCGCCGATGCGCAGATCCAGCAGCTCCGCGGCTGAGAGCGCCTCGTCGCGGATCAGCTCCGCCGGTAATCGCAGAGTGGACTGCCGCGCCAGCAGCGTATTGTCGGGGTCGCGCGCTTCCAACTCCGGCCGCGCGTTGGACGATTGCCGATAGGCCGCGGAGGTCACCATCAGGCGCACCATCTGCTTCATGCTCCAGCCGCGAGCCATAAACTCGCTGGCCAGCCAGTCGAGCAGTTCCGGGTTGGTGGGGCGATCGCCCTGCGTGCCGAAATCTTCCGACGTGTGTACGATGCCCCGTCCAAAAACTTCCTGCCACAGGCGATTCACGGCCACCCGCGCGGTGAGCGGATTCTCCGGCGACACCAGCCAGCGAGCCAGCCGCAGCCGCACCGGTTCCGGCGATACCGGCAGCGGGGGCAGCACCGCCAGCGTGTTGGGCTGCACTTCCGCGCCGTGCTCGCGCCAGTCGCCCTTGAGGTGGACGAACGTCTTACGCGGGGTATCGCTTTCCATCAGCACGGGTGCGTAGCTGATCTGCGGGGCCGCGGCGCGCAGGTCGTTGAGCTTGGTGCGCAGCTCATTCAGCTTCAAACCCTCGCAATACGGCTTGGGGAACAGATTGCCGCAGGAGCCGATCACCGCATCGGTCATGGCCGCCTGCTGCAACTCGCTGCGCTTCGCGGGGTCGAGATACAGCACCTTCTTGGCGTTGTCCACGGTGTGAGTGAATTCGCCGTATGCAAAATCCCAGTCTTCGTGCTCGCCCTTATGCTCGACGGAGTAGCGGAGCTTGTCTTCCCAGTCCGCCTGCACTTCCGGAATCTTGTACTGGGCCAGCAGTTCCTGGCGTTTGCGCTCGTAGTCCGGGCGCGCGGCCATCCACGGGCCAGTCTCGCCGGGGAGCGGCGCCGGCACATCCACCTCGTCTTCGGTATTGAAGAATGCCGCGAACTGATAAAACTCTTTCTGCGCGATGGGATCGTACTTATGGTCGTGGCATTGCGCGCAGCCCACCGTGAGCCCCAGCCAGACGGTGCCCAAAGTAGCGGCGCGGTCGAGCACCTGTT
>CAZARO010001332.1:0-1978 GCA_964487165.1 uncultured Solibacteraceae bacterium
ATGTATTCGACGTGGAATTTGGGGGAAAGCGCGGAGTAGCGATCCAAAAGGTCGCGGGCGCCGCTGAAGCTCTCTTTGGCGCCGAAGTAAGTGGCATGCACGTCGCGCTTCAGGTCCTTGACAACCTTTATGGTTTGATCGGCCAGGCTGAATTGCTTATTGGCAGTGGAATCCCACGACTTATCGAGGCGGTTCGCCGCCAGGTAGTTGGCGCACACCAGGACCGCCAGGGTCACGACGACATAAGCGAAAGTATACGACCAGAATTTGGTTTGTCTTGCCTTTACCCAGTTGGCAGCCATATTACGACCTCCACCGCAGCGATTCCATAGACCGCTGCGTCAAGAACAGGAAGAAAAACATCATCGAGAGGTAAAACACGACGTCCTTGGAATCCACCAGGCCCTTGGAGAAATTTTCCATGTGGCTCAAGATAGACATGTAATTCAGGCCCCGCCAGACGGCGCCCGTCGCGAATTCGGTGTAATAGTTGAGCAGGTAGAGCAGCAGGTTGGCAAAAAGAGCCACGCCGCCGGCAACGATCTGGCTGCGGGTGGTGGCGGAAATGAAAATGCCAACCGCCAGGAGGCATCCGCCCTGCAGCAACAGCCCGAGGTACGCCACCAGCACCGGCTTGAGATCCGGTTTGCCCCATATGAAGAGCATGGCGACGCTCAGTACCGACATCCCCATGATGCACATATAAAGGAGGACCGCGCCCAGCCATTTACCGAGAATGATCTCGATATCCTTCACCGGCGAGGTGAGCAGCAACTCGATGGTGCCGTTACGCTTCTCTTCGGCAATGAGCCGCATGGTGATGAAGGGGATGAGGAACAGGAAAATGGTTCCGGAGAAGCCCAGGACCGGGCCGATCACCATCTCATTGACGCTCATGGGCTGTTGCTGGCCCATCATCTGGCCCCGAAAGCCGAGTTGCACCATGCGTTCGGCCTGGTTGTACAGGGTGAGGCCGAAGATGAACGCGAACAGGCCCATCACGGCGTAAGCGATGGGCGAAACAAAATAGCCCTTGAATTCCTTGAAACAGATCAGGAGCACGTTTTTCATTGCTTGCCTCCTTCCGGAGCGGGCGCTGCCGGTTCAGCGGGCGCCGCCTTTTTCTTTTCGGTGCTGGTGAGTTCCAGGAAGATATCTTCCAGGCTGAGGCCCACGGCGCGGAGTTCGCTGAGATTCCAGCCGGAGTTGACCACGGTGCGCGCCAGCTCAGAGCGAATGATGCGGCCCTGCAGACTTTCCACTTCGAAGGCCAGCCGGCCGTTCTTGGAATCCTTGAGCACCACGCGGCTGACGCCGGAGACCTGCTCCAGGCGCCCCTGCACATCGCCGGGATTGGGAGTGCCGTTAGGCGCCTCCACTTCCAGTGCCACGGATTCGGAGCCGCGCAGGCGGTTGGTGAGATTGGCCACGGAATCGATGGCCACCAGCTTGCCCTGGCTGATAATGATGACGCGCTCGCAGGACTGCTCCACCTCGCTCAGGATGTGGGTGCTGAGAATGATTGTGTGATCGCCTGAAAGGTGTTTCAGCAGCTCGCGAATCTCGATGATCTGCTTGGGGTCGAGGCCCGAAGTGGGCTCATCGAGGATGAGCACGTCGGGGTTGTGGATGATGGCCTGCGCCAGGCCGACTCGCTGGCGGTAGCCTTTGGAAAGCTTGCCGATGAGCTTCTTGCTGACGTCGCCCAGGGCACAGCGCCCGATGACTTCGTCGACCTTCTTGCCGATGTCGGCGGAAGAGATGCCCTTGAGGCGGCCGGTGAAGCGGAGGTACTCATCCACTTCCATTTCCGGATAAACGGGGGGCGTTTCGGGCAGGTAACCGATGCGCTTCTTAACCTCCATAGGGTTTTCCAGCACGTCGAATCCGGCGACGTTGGCGGTACCCGAGGTGGGTGGCAGGAAGCACGTGAGGACGCGCATCGTGGTGGTTTTGCCGGCGCCGTTGGGGCCGAGAA
>CAZARO010001333.1:0-1972 GCA_964487165.1 uncultured Solibacteraceae bacterium
TCTGTTTGCGCAGCGAGTCCTTGCCGCTATCGCTGTGCGTGACTTCAATCTGGTAGGTCAACGCGCCGATGTGGCTGCGCACTTCCTGAAAAGGATCGTTGAGCGCCAGGATCTGGGGAGTCAGCGCGTCCACTTTGGCCTTGTTTTCGTTGGCGTCGTGCGCCGCGGCCTTCTCCGCCGCCGCCATGGCGGCATCCAGCTGTTTGTATTCGGGCGAGGCCTTGATCTGCGCTTCGTGTTGCGCCTCTGGCGTCCGCAATTCGTCGATGTAGCGGGAATACAGTTTCTCGAATTTCGCCTGGTAGCCCTTCCACGGGCGGATGCCGTACACCTCGTCATACAGGCCCCAGATCATCGAGAGCACTAACACAGCCGACCAGATGAACAGCGGCTTACTCAGGGAAGAGTGAACTACCGGATCTTTCTCTTGATCGCTCATATGTTGGTCGCTTAAATGTTAGTCGCTTATATGTTGAACCAGGGCGTCACCCAAACGTATTTGATGCGGAACAGCAGCCGGGCCATAATTTTCACCGGCAGGGCCAGCATGATCACCAAAAACGTCTGCATCACCACGTACTGCAGCACGCTCATGCGCGCGTAAATCTTGCGATTGAACGGCGTTTTGACAATCAGTTTATGGATCCCGATGGCCGCCGCCACGCAATAAAGGCCCACCACAATGGCGCCGAAAATGATTTTCCCGATGCGTCCCGAGATGCCGAAAATATCCGGCAAATCGCGGTTGACTTCGAAGATCAGGCGGTTGTGGTCCCAGGTGGTGCCCGGCCAGAACCACATCCATCCAGGGCCTCGAATCAACGTGCCGATGACGATCATCGACACCCACAAGACGATGAAGCCGAAGATAAAAGTCAGGATGGAAAATTTGCGCTGCTTGAAGGTATAGTAGCCGTTGCCCAGCGGATTGGTGTCTATATAGGGAATCACCATGAGACCTACGATGATCAGCGAGGGCATGATCACGCCGGCCATCCACGGGTCAAAGTACACCAGCATCTCCTGCAGCCCCAGGAAGTACCACGGCGCCTTGGAAGGGTTCATGGTGAGGGTGGGGTTGGACGGCTCTTCGAGCGGCGCGTTCAAGGTGATGGACCAGACCATCAGAATCACCGTGACGATAATCGCCGCCAGGAATTCGATGCGCAGCAGGTACGGCCACACGTGGACTTCCCTCGCCCACCCCGCCTTGTACGGCTGGACCTTGCGGTGATGCGTCTTGGCCATCGCCGGATCGCCTTCGAGCTGCGCGATCAGGCGGTCATTGGCGAATGCCTGCCGCAGGCCGTACCAGGTGTAGAACGGAACCACGAAGAGTAGAAGCACGATGGGAACATTGTCCGGCGTGCTGACGATTGTCCATAGCTGGTGGAAGTCCATAATAAAAACCCTCTGGGAAGTCAGGAGTCAGGACACAGAAGTCAGAATGGCGTCAGGCGCGTCACAGCTTCTGTCTTCTGCCTTCTCTCTTCTCACACCTTCTTCACTTCCTTGATCTCACTCTCCAGCATCATGGGCGCGGGGCCGGAGATTCCCCCGTCCTTGCGGACGCGCCAGAAATGCACCACCATGAAGGCCGACGCGATGATCGGAATCGCCACGCAATGCCAGATGTAGGCGCGCAGCAAAGCGTTCGAATCCACAATCGACCCGCCCAGCAAACCGAAGCGTACATCGTTGAACGGCGTCATGCCGAGCTGCGGCCCGAAGGGGCCCATATGTCCCAGCAGCGGCGTGGCGCGTGCCATATTGGTTCCTACGGTGACGGCCCAGAAGCCCAACTGGTCGTCCGGCAGCAGGTATCCGGTGAAACTGAGCAGCAGAGTCATCACCAGAAGCAGCACACCCACTACCCAGTTAAATTCCCGCGGCTTCTTGTACGATCCCGTGAGGAACACGCGGAACATGTGCAGCTCCACCATGATGACCATGAGATGCGCGCCCCAGCGAT
>CAZARO010001334.1:0-1972 GCA_964487165.1 uncultured Solibacteraceae bacterium
GTCCCTTGCTCCACAATCCGTCCGCCCTCCAGGACTACGATGCGATCCGCCTGGCGGACCGTGGATACTCGGTGCGAAATCAGGATCACGGTACGCCCGCGCATCACTCCAGCCAAATGCGTCAAGATGCGTTCTTCGGTGAGCGTGTCGACGCTGGAAAGCGCATCGTCGAGAATCAGAATTCGCGGGTCGCGCAGGATCGCGCGGGCAATCGCCTCCCGCTGCTTCTGCCCTCCGGAGAGAGTAATGCCCCGCTCACCCACCATAGTCTGATATCCCGCGGGGAAGCTTTCGATATCGCCCGCCAGCCCGGCGATCTCGGCCGCGCGGCGGATCTGCCCCTCGCTGGCGTTCTCCACCCCGAACGCAATGTTCTCCCCCACGGTGGCGCTGAAGAGGAAAGTTTCCTGCGGCACGAAGCCTATCTGTTGGCGCAATTCGGCCGGGTCTAACTCACGCAGATCGACGCCGTCGAGCAGCACCGCTCCGCCTGTGGGATCCATCAAGCGCGGCACCAGCCCGACCAGCGTCGTCTTCCCCGATCCCGTGTGTCCCACCACCGCGACTGTCTCGCCCGCCCGAATCCGCAGGTTCACCGCATCCAGTACCGGCCCTGAGCCGTAGCTCACCGTGACGGCACGAAACTCAATTTCACCGGCTACCTTCGCCAGGCGAACCGGATTCTCCGGCGAATGGATGGTCGCCCTTTCCGCCAGTATCTGGTTGATGCGGCCCAGCGAGGCACTGCCGCGCTGCATGAGGTTGACCACCCATCCGAGCGCGATCATGGGCCACACCAGCATCCCCATGTAAGTGTTGAACATCACGAAGCTGCCGAGCGAGATGCGATTGCGCAGCACATCGCGGCCGCCCATCAGCAGCACCAACAGGAAGGTGGCGCCGATCAGCACTTCCATGGTCGGTTCGAAAATCGCCTGGATGCGAACCAGTTTCAAATTCTGCGCGATATACTCGCGGTTCAGCTCGGCGAAGCGGCGCATTTCGGCTTTTTCCTGCACGAAAGCCCGCACCATCCGCACTCCCGAGAGATTCTCCTGCACGCGGCTGGAAATATCGGAAAACATCTCCTGGATCTTCTCGAAGCGGGCGTGGATCACGCGGCCGGAGTACACCATCGCCAGGCTGACGGCGGGCGCGGGCATCATGGCGTACAGCGCCAGCCGCCAATCCACCTTCATCATGACGGTGATCGCCAGAACGAACGTTAGACTGGTCTCACCCCAATACATCAGGCCCGGGCCGAGCATCATGCGAACGGCATTCAGGTCGTTGGTGGCGCGCGCCATGATATCGCCGGTGCGCGTTCTCCCGTAATAATCGGGGGCCAAGCCGGTAAGGTGAGCGAAAAGGTCGTTGCGCAGATCGTACTCCACGTCGCGCGAGATGCCGATCAGAACCACCCGCATGCCGAACTGGAACACGCCTTTCAGCAGCGCGAAGACCAGCAGATATACCACGTAGCGGAGGAATTGCGTCGACGCCCGTCCGGACACGCCGCCGCTCAGGGAGTCTACCGCGCGGCCGATCATTAGCGGCTGGCTGACCTGCGCCAGATCTTTCAGAATCAGACACAGAATCCCCAGGGCGAGTCCTCGGCGGTAACGCCACAGGTATTTGCGAACGGTGCGCAGCGATTCCCACATGGTCACAAGCCGAACACCCCGGCAACGGTCTTACTCCACTCGAAGAAGGCGATTTTCTGGCTTTGCCGGTCACGCCACCAGCGGTCCGGCCGGAAGAACTCATCCGGTGCGGCCACGGTTCGCATTTTGGGACCTCCGCCCGCATCGTGCTCCGCTGCCAGGAAGAGGCGGCGGGCGCGGGCGGTGTGGTAGTTGCTGGTCACCAGCAGAAAGCTGTTCACGTTGCGGCGGCGCAACTCCCGCAGCACCGCCGCGGCTTCCTCGCGGGTGGAGAGTACGTCGCTGGGAAAGGCGATGAACCACTCCGC
>CAZARO010001335.1:0-1971 GCA_964487165.1 uncultured Solibacteraceae bacterium
GTATCCGGAGGCGAACAGAAGGGCGCTCGCGACCCAGCCGGCTTGCTCGGCCAGTTCCGGGAGCAATCCGAAGAGGGCCACGCCGAGCAGAACGCCCGCGCTCAGCGGCACCATCATCTGCACGCGCCGGCGCAGGCCGGTGAGCCACAGTCCCAGGGCGGCGCCCGCGACCCCGATGATCGCAGCTAATAGAGGGATGGCGATGGCGGCGGAATTACTCATGCGATGGGCAATCCTCTACTCTAGCTCATTCGCGGTTGGCAACTTCCCACGGCGCTATTTCTGGGGTGCGCGACTTGAAAGTGGTCACGAGCGAAAGTCCGATACCGAGCCGCGACCGCAAGGGAGCGGATAGCTGCGTCAACGCTTTTCCGCGACAAACAGCGCCATGGGCTCTCCCTGCCCCTCGATTACGTACTGAAGAGCGTGCCGTACATCCTCGTCCTTCCACAGCCAAAGCGTGCTTCCGTGCCGCGCCCAGCGTTTACGGTTGGGTCCTTGCCTTCCCAACCCGTTTAGCGCGCGGCTGGCGTAGGATTTGAACTCGTTCATGATTCTCTCGGGTCGAGCCTCGGCCTCCACGACGGCGTGCACATGGTTGGTTCTTACGTGGGCCGCCAGCAGGTCCAACTGCGGTGCCCGCAATGCTTCCGGATGGCCTCTAGTACCGCAGCCCGGTCCGGCTCGTCAAGCACATAGGGATCCCGAAGCATTTCCCGACGTTCTGCCGCAACGCGTTGGGCATCGGGCTCCAACAGCCGGCTGCTTACCAGATTATGACCGCGATCCACCGATCCCGATTCGTCGCCGTGTAGACGCGCTCCATAGCAGGTGAACGTAATGAAAATACCTCAAACACCGCTCCCTTGCGGTCGCGGCTCGGTATCGGACTTTCGCTCGCGACCCACGCCCCGCGCTACTTCTGCCCGTAGGTCGCGGTGGGGCCTTGTTTGCGGAAGTGGTGCTTGTCGCGCAGGGCCTGGGAAATCTCCTGCGCGTGGGGGTTGATCGCGAGGGTGATCCACGCCATGGCAGCCAGTTCCTCCACAATCACGGCGGTGTGTACGGCGTCGGAGACGCTCTTGCCCCAGCAGAACGGCCCATGCCCGGCCACCAGGCAGGCGGGGCAGCCGAGCGGGTCCAGGCCTTCCATCCGGCGGAGAATCGCCGTCCCGGTATTCGCCTCGTACTCGCTGGCGATTTCGGCGGGGCTGAGCGGCTCGGTCACCGGCACGGGGCCATGAAAATAATCAGCGTGCGTGGTGCCGAAGCAGGGGATCTCGCGGGCGGCCTGGGCCCACGCAGTGGCGTGCCGCGAATGCGTGTGCACCACGCCGCCGATGGAAGGGTAAGTGCGATACAAAGCGGCGTGCGTCGCGAGGTCGGACGACGGCCGCAGCTTGCCTTCGACGACGTTCCCCTGGAGATCCGTGATGACGATGTCGTCAGGGGTCATCTTCTCGTACGGCACGCCGCTCGGCTTGATGGCAATCATGCCGTGCTCCCAGGAAACGCCGCTGGCGTTGCCGAAGGTGTAAATCACCAGGCCCCTGCGCACCAGTTCGAGATTGGCTTCCAGGACTTCAGTTCGTAGCTCGTCCAGCATCATTCCCTCCGCGTGCCCGTGCCGCCAGGCGGCGCAATTCGGGCAAGATTTCGCCGACTCCCACGGGCGCCGACTGGCGCTGTCCGAAGGAAAAATAGAGCTTGCGGTACAGCGGGTAAAGTTCCTTGTAAACGGCGGCTTCGTGGGCTTGCGGTTCGATGGTGGAATACCCCGGACAGAGCGCCGCCTGCGCCTCTTCGACGGTGCGGAATGTGCCCGCGGCGAGGAACGCGAAAATCGCCGACCCCAAGCTGGTGGCATCGCCTTGCGGCACCAGGATGGGCTTGCCCAGCACATTGGCGTACACCTGGTTGAGCACCTGGTTCTTGCGCGGAATGCCGCCGCCGTTAATCACGCGGTGGATA
>CAZARO010001336.1:0-1971 GCA_964487165.1 uncultured Solibacteraceae bacterium
GCCCCACTAACTATGCAGGTAAGCGATTATGGGCAATGTAAGTGACATTGGGATGGGATCCTGCGGCCGAATGGTATTCGGCCAGGCACCTCGCCCGCGAAGGATTTCCAATAGGCACCCGGGATGGCATCCCGCCCCATAAGGGTGTAGAATGCCTACATGGATTGGCTCAAGCGATTCCGCCGGCGTGACCGCGACCTCCAGGACGAAGTGGAAGCTCATTTTCAGATGGCCGTCGCCGATCGCATGGGGCGTGGAGAATCGCGCTCCGCCGCGGAAGCGGCCGCACGACGGGAATTCGGAAACACTCTCCTGGTGACGGAAACGGTGCGCGATGTCTGGGGCCTCGCCTGGCTCCAATCCCTGTGGGGCGATCTCCGCTACGGGTGGCGGAATCTCTGCTCCAGCCCGGGATTCTCGCTCACCGCCATCCTGGCGCTCTCGCTCGGCATCGGCGGCGCCACCGCCATGTTCAGCGTGCTCTACGGCGTCCTGATCGATCCGTTCCCCTACAAAGACGCTGACCGCCTGGTGCTGCTCTCGGTCTTCGATCAGGATAAGCGTGGCGAGGAAGGCCGGCGGAGGACCGTTTCGGTGGACGAAGCGCGCGAATATGCGCGGCTCACGGACGTCTTCGAAGGGTTCGCGTATTCGAACGGCGACATGGGCGTTCTGAATAGCGGCGGTGTGCCTTACCCTGTGCCGGTGGTCACCGTAGGCGGCGGCGTCTTCGAGTTTATCGGCATGCGGACTATGTTGGGCCGCGGAATTCTGCCGCGCGATGCTGAACCGGGCAGCCCGCCTGTGGCCGTTCTGAGTGAAGGAGCGTGGCGGAAGTATTTCGCCGCCGATCCCAACATCGTGAACCGCACCCTTCAGGTGGACGGGCAGGTGCGGACGGTAATCGGCGTGGCTCCCAAGCGCTTCGCGTGGTTCACGGGCTCCGTGTGGATCCCGGACCAGAGCAGCTTCGTGACGCCGACCAACGCCCGTGGCGACCGCTACATGCAGGGGCGCCTGCGCAAGGGCGTGCAGATCGCGCGGGCCAACGCCGAGCTGGCAGCCACCGGAAAGCGGCTGCAGGCTGCCTATCCCGTGCTCTATCCCAAAAAGATGCAGGTGCGGGCCGTCTATTGCATTGACGATCTTGTGGGCCCTCCATTCCGCTTCACGCTCTACACGCTGACCGGCGCGGTCTTCATGCTGCTGCTGATTGCGTGCAGCAACGTGGCCAACATGCTGCTCTCCCGGGCGACGGCGCGGTATCGTGAGATCGGAGTGCGGATGGCGCTCGGCGCCGGGCGGCTGCGCATCGTACGGCAACTTCTCATCGAGGCTCTGCTGCTTGCCGCCGGAGGCGCGGCGGTGGGCTCGGGCGTAGCTTACGGCGGCGTGCGGGCGCTGCAAATGGTGCTGCCTCCCAATACCTTTGCGGACGAATCGGTGGTGGAATTGAATCTCCCGGTGCTGCTTTTCGCGGTGGCGCTGGCGATGGTCACGGTACTGCTGTTCGGGCTTGCTCCCGCGTGGCAACTGGTGCGGCGCGACCGCATCGATTCGCTCCGCGGTGTCTCCAAAGCGGCTGGCGATGCCGGCCGGAACAACTGGCTGCGAGACATTTTCGTGGGCGCGCAAGTGGCCATGTCCCTGGTTCTGCTGGTGGGCGCAACGCTGCTGCTGCGCTCCCTCATGGGTGTTTTCGCGACGGAAATAGGATTGGATCCGAAGACCGTGGCGATTGTGAATCCCGTCTTTGCGCCGGGAGACTATAAGGACGCGGACCGCATGCGCCAAATGATGGATCGCGCGGCGAGACAGGTACAGGCGCTGCCTGGCGTTCGCTCGGTGGCGCAATCGAACCTCTACCCCATCGCCTACGCGGGCCTGCCCGCCGAGATACGCGCCGTTTCCCACGGCTCCGAAAAGGCCACGCCGGCGATGGCGAGCGGAGACGATGCCGGTTTGTTGGAT
>CAZARO010001337.1:0-1969 GCA_964487165.1 uncultured Solibacteraceae bacterium
CGCGCGAAATCGAGGAGTCCTTGCGCCGCAGCGCGCAGGGCGCGGCGATAGTGGAGGAACTGATGGCCAGTTTCGATACTCTGGTGGACGACATCCACGCCGTCACCAGCGGTACCACTCGCAGCGCCGCCACCATTGCCACCCAGCGGCAGCGCGTCTCGCAAATCGCCACCGCGTTCCAAAGCCTGGACCGCATTGCGCACGTAAACGAAGCGACTTGCGGCGAAACCACCGCTGCCGCCAAGACTCTGCGGCAGAATGCGGCCGGCATGGAGAGCCTGGTCAGTCCGCTGCTCGCGCTCGTCGGTGCATCCGACAAGAGCGGCAAGAGCGGCACCCCTAATTCATAGTTCCCTATACGTCGTGCGACGAGGATTTTGTTCTCGTTGTGTCAGCAAGCCCACTCGATTCAGAGGGCCGCCCCCATTCTGATTTCTGACTCCTGATTTCCAAATCCCGCAGGGATATCAAAGCGAAGCCTTGGATAGTCAGCGCACCAGCGTATTGAACAACAGCTTGTAGGTGGCGTGTGTCTGGGCGCGGTGCTGCGCCGCGAATCCGATGAGGACCACCTTGCCTTGTCCCAATTTGGCGGCTACTTCGGCGGCTCGGTTGGCCAGATTCCCTTCGCCCAGCAGCCACCCGCTCTCCAGCAACTCGCGGTCCTGGTAACGGACGATAGTCTCGTAGCTCTCCGCGCTGGGAGCGGTGATTTCAAACGCGGGACTGTCTAAGAACAGCGCGAGCCCGCGAGACGGCATTCCGTACGCCAGCGGATTGGTGTTGTCGAACGTCACCTTGAGGGTGGAACCGGGGCACCAGAACTCCTTGGTCGTCTTGCCCGTCAGGACATTGCGAACGCCGATACCCAGGCGATCCACCGGGAAGGCAGTGGCGCCGTTCAGGGTGACTAGAGTGCCGCCCCTTTGGACGAAGTCCCGGATGGCGTTGACGCCTTCCGTGCCGAGGCCGGTCCGATATTCGGGCGGAGCGTTGCCGCCACGTCCACCGCGGCCTCCGCCGCCCCGGCCTTCCGGCGCCGCCGCCGGTGCGGCAGGTGCTTCCGCGCCGCCACGGCCACCACCACGCCCACCGCGCCCGCCGGCAGCTGCGCCCGCGGCCGCCGCTTCGCCGGTAATAGTCGCGGTACTGTCGCTCGGAATCACCAGCACGTCGTACTTGTCGATGAGATTCCCAGCCTTGATTTCGGGGTCGAAAATCGATTTGTACGGGAAGTTGAACTGCTCCAGCACGAGGCGCGTCCAGCCCTCGTCGATATTGCCTCCTCCGAAGCGCTGGTACATGGCGACTCGCTGGCGTTTCATGTCATGTACGCCGGTGGAAACCGCGGCATGAAGCGGTGCGAAATCGACGCCCGTCTGCTTGGCCACTGTCTGCAATACCCCTTCAGACCCGGCCGCGACCAGAAAATCGCCCGGCCGCAGGCCGGCGGATGGCTTGTCCACGCGGCGGACCGCGACGCCCTTATCGAACAGCAGATTCAGCGCGCGAAAACTGTCGTTGAGCCGGCCGTCCATCGAGTAGCCGTTCGAGGATTGCGTCACTTTTCCGGCCGGTTCAATCGGCGCGGTGACTTTTTCGAGTGCCATCTCGCCCATCTCATCCACCGGGTCCACGCGAACTCCCATGTATTCGAACATGGTGTCGGTGGCCATGTCGTATGGGCGAATGGGAGAGCCATCGCGGTCCCGAGTCCACTCGTTGTCGGGATAGAAAGTCCGGCCCAGCAGATAGCGGATCAAACCCATTTTGGGCTGCGCCAGGGAAATGACGAAGGAGCCTTCGGGATACGTCATGCCCGAGCTGGTAACGAAGGTCTTCGAAGCGCGCTGGATTTCGATGCCCTGGCCCAGCAGCTTGTCGATCATCTTGACGGACGTGAGCGGATCGTGCTGCAGCGTGGAGATGAGGTACGCGGCCGGCTTGCCGGCGGCGCCCCGTTCGGTCT
>CAZARO010001338.1:0-1968 GCA_964487165.1 uncultured Solibacteraceae bacterium
GTCCTTTCCCAGTTGGATGTAGTACGACTCGCCCACCACCTGCTTCCACTCCCTGTCCGAATACACCACCGGCGAGGCGAATAGCCCCATCGTCAGTGCCCATGAGAGCGCATTTGACTTGTTAAAGTGCTCCAGTTGTAACGATGCCGACTTATTCATCAGCCAAAGCCCCTCGGACACCTTGATCTCAAATACCGGAACCCGCCCCAGCGCCGCCATCCCGTGGCGGCCTTCGTCAATCAGTTCAATCGGGCTCGCTTCCCCGCGCTTCCTGTACATCCGATACTCTTCGCGGTCGTAATAAATCCAGCGCGTTTCCTTCTCCCATTTCGCGTCGGTTACTATCGACTGTTGGAGGCAGGAAGTTCGCAGTACGATCCAATCCAGGCCGCCCAACCGGTCGTGGTTCCAGTTGATTACTTCGTCCGGTCCGTAGTCCATCAGGTAGGCTCGCGACTGTCCGCACGCATCCTCCTCCGCCCGCGTCCGCGCTTCGCCGTAAGCTTTCGGAAAGTCCGCCACGATGTAACTGCTTCCGCAAACCAGGGCCTGCACGAACCTTTGCCGGAAGAATTCAGTCAGGCTGGTGCCCTTCAGGTCGCAATCGTCCGAGAAAACGCCGTAAAACTTTTGCGTCGCCGCGTCGCTGCCCCCCAGCATCAGCACCGGCTGGCAACGCATCAGCGTCGCTGCATACCAGTCGATAATGGAACCGACGTAGTTTTGATAGAACACCCGCGCCAGCCGTTCCAGGTAGATATCGCCCGGTTCTTTGTGTCTCCGCACCAAATATAGAGAGGCGTTCGCCCGTAACTGCTCGCCGCCCGAGTAGAGATCTCCGTACTGCACCCATGTCGACTTGCGCGCAACGTACTCTGGATGTTCCCGGTTGATGGTTTCCATTGCTATATCATTCTCAGAGACTGCTCGCCAATCGTCCCCAGCGGACGGCACTCCTGCCACACCAGATACCCCAAGGCGTCCGATACGTGAGTCCTCATTCGATCCCGATCCTTGTCGATCTGCCCCGTATCGCCCTTGTAACAGACCTGTTCGAAGTCCTGGATCAGTTCTCTGCATTTTTTGTCTACCATCAGTCCGATATCGCCTCTCGCCGACCGTAGCTTCGCGTTCATCAAGTTAATGCGCTCCCGCACATTGGGGTTCGCTTTCGGAATCCTGTACTCTACTTTCAGCGATGAGTGAATCGCAAAGTGTTCTTTTACCATCTCGTAGTCCGACATGCCCCCCGTCTGCTGTGCCGCCCCCGACGCGTCACCGTAGATCACCACACCGGGCTCGTGTTTCGGGAACTGCGCCAGGAATGCCTCCACCGCCTGCCGCGTGGTGCCGTGCCGGATTACGATTTCATCCAGCACCGCGATTCGCCCGCTCGCGTTCTGTGCGATCACTGAGCTCATTGGGTCTACGTTGAAATCCAAGGCCCAAAGGATTGGTCTTCGAAAATCGAGACACAGCTCCGTTACATGCTCGCTCTGTTCAAATGCGCTGTAAACCCGGCTTCCATCCAGGTTGAGATACGACCCGAGGACTTCCTGCGCGTAGAACTTCTCGTCGTAACTCTCTCGCAAGCGCGTGTAAAAGTCCGGATCCCGTCCCAGCAGGTGCCTGTTCTCGCTGGGTTTCGCATAAATCGTCCGGTAAGTATCCGTCGGCTTGGCCACGAACTTGCGATACACCCAGTCGTATCCTTTGGGCGTCCACGCCGCAAAGCCGCACAGCTTCTGTGCCTTCGGGTCGCGCAACCGGCCTTCCAGCCGCAGCCACGCCTCTTCTTGTGTGTAAGTCAGCTCGTCCAGGCCGAACCACGCCAGGTTCGTGCCCCGCAGCCGCTCGAAATCATCCACTGGCCGAAACAGAATCCGTGACCCCGTATCGCTCATCACCAGCGCGTTCTCGGCTTTGTTGTGCTCGAACGGAAGCCTGTTGGCCCCCAGAATCTCCAGC
>CAZARO010001339.1:0-1968 GCA_964487165.1 uncultured Solibacteraceae bacterium
GTGCGGGAATGCCGCATCACAGCGGACACGTGCGTCCTCGACATCGGCGGCACGCCCGATAATTGGCAGCTCATTCCCGTGGTGCCGCGCCTGGTGCTGTTGAACATGCCGCGCGCCCGCGCCGATCTGGCGGGGGCGGCGTGGTGGGTGGGCGGCGACGGGCGTGAATTGCCCTTCCGCGACGGCGCTTTCGACGTGGTCTACAGCAACTCCGTGATCGAGCACGTGGGCGACGCCGCCAGCCAGGAGCGTTTCGCCCGCGAGGTGGCTCGCGTGGGCCGCACGTACTGGGTGCAAACGCCGAATCGCGGCTTTCCGGTGGAGCAGCACCTGCTCACGCCGCTGGTGCATTGGCTGCCGAAGAGCTGGCAGCGCGCCATCGTCCGCCGCGGCACGGTATGGAGCGCACTCACCCGCCCTACGCCCGACCGCCGCGATTTCTACATCGAACATTTCCTGCGCGACATCCGCCTGCTGGACTTCCGCGAGGTGTCGCGCCTCTTCCCCGGCGCGCGCATCATTCGCGAGCGATTCCTGGGGGTTACAAAATCGTTGATCGCGTGCGGTGAGTCTCGCACCAGTTGAGCCGCGAGATAAGAGGTCAGGGTCTCGCGGAAAAAGGACGTCCCCTCAAGAACCAGCCGATGAACATAACCTGTTGACCGGCGGCCAAAATAAGTATGAGGCCTGACATCCAGAGAATAACCGCCGCCGGCACGAGGCAAACATCGTTGAGTCCGGCTACCACGCTCGATAACTGCTCCCGATACAGCATGGTCACTGAAGCCAGGGACGTGCGGCCTGTAAATCCACCATAGAGCGGAATCAGTTTCACCCAGTAAGTAGCGGCGAGGATATATCCGGACAGCAGCACCATGGAACCAGCGACGAATCTTCCGGCAGCTCCAGACCGGCTTGTCCCTAGGAAGCCCAGGGCAAGCATCGGCACCAGCAACACCTGCGCATACCAGGCGCAGGGACTTGCTGTTTCATGATGCGAAGCAACGTAATTGATCGCCGCATCGTACGCCAGTGCGAGGAGGAACAAACCACAAAAGAGGACTACCATCCTTTCGGCCCAGCCGTGCCGCGAGGCAGCCCACAGAACCAGCGCTACCAGCCAGGCGAAGATAAACGTCCTAAGCGTGATTACTGAAAAGGAGCGAAACGAATTGTTCGCTGTCCACAAGGCGCCTCGCGCATAGGAATCGAATGCGGCGGGGATCTTAGTCACGCCGATGGCCCGCAAGGCCGGCATCGGGTCTGTTCCCTCCCTTAATTCCTGCATCCCGGAGATCGTACCGTAGCGTTCCATGTTGCGGAGGTACCAGGGGCCGGCGAGTGCCGCGAGGAACACCAGCCCTATGCCCAAATCGCGCCACTTATAGCGAATGACGCAAGCGAACATCGGCAGCGGGAGGAAGGCAATGAAGTAAGCCTTGGTTAGTAATCCCAGCCCTAAGACACCCCACGCAAGCAGCGCCCGCCGTATACCAGGACATTCTTCGTAGTGAATTACCGTGACCAGCAGCCACAATGCGAGCGGTACCGCCAGCCAGTCATTCGCCAAATGAGCCAGAGTGGCCCAAAGCATCTGTGACGAGAGCGCACAGAAGATCGCGGCGTCCTTGTGGAGGCCGGAAATTCCCAGCTGTCCCGCCAGGCGTTCCGCTCCGAGGAAGAGTAAGAGACCGCCTGTGGTACCGGCTATGATTCGGAGCAGTAACACACGAGACGGCAGTGGCACCTTGGCAAGCGCCCGTTCGGGTAACGCCAGAATCGCGTAAGCGAGCGGCGCCTGCTGGGCTTCATAATCCAAGGTACCCGACAATTGCCAGCGGAGACTCGTATCGATACTCCTCAGTTGCCGGTGTGCTTGTTGACGCATGGATTCGGGCCACCCAAAGAATTCGGGGTACGAAGTAATCTCCGGAATATTGCGCTTCACCGAAAGGCTTCCAGGCGCCA
>CAZARO010001340.1:0-1962 GCA_964487165.1 uncultured Solibacteraceae bacterium
GCCCCACCGCGAACCGCGCCGGCAAGTACCTGATCCTGGCTTCCTTCCACACCTGTTACACCGCCTCCGCCATGTTCCTTACCAGCATGGCGGCCAATCCGCTGATCGCCGAGTTCGCACTGCGGGTGGGACATGTGGAGCTGACCTGGATGCGCTGGTTCGCCGGCGCGTCGGTACCCGGCCTTCTCACGCTGGCGGTGGTGCCGTGGCTGCTGTGCCGGCTGGTGCGGCCGGAGCTTCAGGATATGGCGCCGGCACGAGAACTCGCGCAGGTGGAGCTCGAAAAAATGGGTTCGCTCCGCCGCGAAGAGAAGTGGCTGGTGGCCATCCTGCTGGCGGTGATGGCGGGCTGGGTGACATCCAACTGGCACGGAATTTCCAATACGTTCGTGGCGTTCGCCGGGCTCTCGGCGATTCTGCTCGCGCGCGTATTGAGTTGGGAAGACCGCTGGCGGAACGGCGAGCGTGGGATGCACTCATCTGGTTCGCCCCGCTGCTGATGATGTCGGACGCGCTCAACGAGACCGGCGTCATCAAAATACTGTCCGCGCGGCTGTTCAGCCTGATGACGGGATGGCCGTGGATGCTGGTGCTGATGGCGCTGGCGATATCGTATTTCTATCTGCATTACAGCTTCGCCAGCCTGACGGCGCAGACCACGGCGCTGTACGCGAGCTTTCTCGCGGCCGCGCTCGCGGCGGGCGTTCCGGTGCTACTGGCGGCGCTGCCACTGGCCTACATCTCGAGTTTGAATGCCGGCATCACACACTACGGGACGGGGTCGGCTCCGGTATTCTTCAGCGCGGGCTACGTCCGGCAGGCGGAGTGGTGGCGCGTCGGTTTCCTGGTTTCAGTAGCCGACCTGGCGATCTGGATGGGGGTGGGGGTCGGGTGGTGGAAGCTGATCGGATTCTGGTGAGCGCGGGAGCGCAAGCATTCGGCGGTCAGCTTTCAGATTCCGGTTGGCACGGGGCGTCCAAAGTGGGGCAGGATGGCATCCTGCGGCCGATTGGCAATCGGCCCGGCGCGGTCTATTCACGGCCCTCCCGAGCGGGTTACCAACCTGCCCCACATTCCGGCGGCATCTGTCATCATAATTTGCGAGACTCAATTGTTGCGTCGTGCTGGCCGGCGTCGGCGCCACGAACGCACGTGGCTGATAGCTGAACGCTGACAGCTGAAAGCTCGCGGCATTGCCCTCCAATCCACGCTTTCGCGAACGCCCGCGTCAATCAATCAGCGGGTCACGGAGGTCGCCCGCGGAAACGCTGAGTTAAGATCGAATTGACCCCATGGGCGACTACGATAGCGAGCTTTCCAAGATTGTCGCGGAGTTGAACCGGGCCGCTCCCAGCCAGAAGACGACCGCCGGCGTGCCACGCGGTCCGCAGAGCACCGCATCACTGGACAAGGTGCTGGCGCAGGCGGCCGGCCGCGGCGCATCGGACATCCTGTTAGTGGCCGGCGCGCCTGTGATGCTGCGTGTCACCGGGAGCCTGGCGACGGTGCCGGGGCCGGTGCTCGACGCGGAAGATGTCCGCAGCCTCGTGCTGCCTCTGCTGGAGACACACCAGTCCGAGGAGTTGCAGAAAAACAAGACCGTGGACTTCGGCTTTTACCGCGAAAGCCTGGTCCGCTTCCGCGACAACATACACCATCAGCGCGGCACCCTGGCGGCGTGCATCCGGCTGCTGCCATCGAAGATTCCCTCGCTCGAATCGCTGCATTTGCCAGTGCATCTGGCGAAACTGGCGGAGAAGCGGCAGGGCATGGTGCTGCTGACCGGCCCCACCGGCTGCGGTAAGAGTTCCACGCTGGCGGCGCTCATCGACATCGTGAATACCCGCCGCGCGGCGCACGTGGTGACCATCGAAGACCCGGTGGAATACCAGCACGCGAACCGCAGTGCGGTGATCGAACAGATCGAAGTGGGCCGCGATACGCCGGATTTCGCCATCACGC
>CAZARO010001341.1:0-1961 GCA_964487165.1 uncultured Solibacteraceae bacterium
CCGGCGGCGAACATTCTCTGATTTTCATGGCGCAGGGCACCGGAGGCCGCACCTTTTTCCCCGGTGTCGGCAAGGAGCTGGACCAGGCATTCGCCGACATCATCAGCGAACTGCGGACGCAGTATTTCATGGCGTATTATCCCCTGGGCGTGCCGCTAACCAAGAATCCCTTTCACAAGCTGGAAGTGCAGGTGTCCCGGGCGGATTTGCGGGTGCAGGCGCGCAACGGCTATTATGGAGAGGCGGAAGGGGTGGGTGGCTCGGCAGATGCCCCGGTCGCAGTGACTCCGACGGGAAGAAAGAAGAAGTGAATACTCCACAACAGGGTGCCAAATCCGCGCGTGCGCCGGAACAGACGTTCGAGGAAGCCAAATACCTCAAACATCTCATCGAAAATTCCACCCCTGTGCGGGTGAAGCTGGAGGATGGCGAGGAAGTTTCGGGGACCATCGAATACTACGACCAGTCGTTCATCCGGTTGACCCGGAAAGGCGAGCCGAACCTCTTCATTTTCAAGCACGACATCAAATATATTCAGGAAGTGGGTTAAGGCCGGCGCCAGGGCATGCATTTTCTGGAGACAGCCGTCGAGATCGCGCGCGAGTCAGGTGCGCTGGTCGCGAATTACCATCAGCGGCACGTTCCCTTCGATGTCAAAGGCGAGTTCGATCTGGTAACCGAGGCCGACCGCGCTTCCGAAAAGCTGATTGTGGAGCGCCTGCGGTCGCATTTCCCGGCCCATGCCATCGTGGCGGAAGAGGGCGGCGGGTATGAGAGCGCGTCGGAATACCGCTGGTTCGTGGACCCTGTCGACGGCACCACTAACTTCGCGCACGGCTTTCCGATGTTTTGCGTGAGCATCGGGCTGGAGCGGGCCGGGGAACTGATTGCCGGCGTGGTTCACGACTCCGTCCACGGCGAGCTTTTCACTGCCGAGAGTGGGGCCGGGGCGTTTCTGAACAATCATCGGATTCACGTCTCGCCGGTCGCCCGCGTATGCGACAGCCTGGCTTCCACCGGCTTTCCCAGCCGCAAGCGGCACCACAATATCAACATCCACTTCTACTATCAGCTCGCCATGGCGTCGCACGGCGTGCGCCGGACCGGCTCGGCGGCGCTCGATCTGGCGTTCGTGGCTGCCGGCCGGCTGGACTTTTTCTGGGAATTCGGTTTGAAGCCCTGGGACATGGCGGCGGGAGCGCTGCTGGTGCAGGAAGCCGGGGGACGCGTTTCGGAAATGAAGGGCGCGCCCCTCAGCGTGACGGCGTCCGACCACCTGCTGGCCGATAACGGCGCTCTGCACGACGAGGTGCTGGCGATGTTCGCGGAGATCTTTGAGGGTAAATTGCGCGAGCCCCTGCCGGTGATTTAGTGGGGCAGGCAATCGTGCCTGAAAGGCCGCCTTTCGCGGGCTGAAGCCTAATGCCGCATAGTTTTCCCACTTTCGGGCATCTGCGTAAACCGTGGGGCGGACCCCCTGGTCGGCCTGCCGACGGTTGCAAGTGCCTGATTCTTCGGGCAAAGAGCGGGACGAGGGCGTCCCGCGCGGACCAGGGGTCCGCCCCACCAATTCCGCAGCAGCCAGCTTCACGAAAACTATGCGGCATTAGGCTGAAGCCCGCGCCATCGGTGGGGTGGGCTTCATCCCGCCAGCTTAAGGGCGTGCTGTCCACTGCCCGCGCTCCACCGTCGAATAAACGGGCGTACGCTATCATGGAATCAGGACATTCTCCCTCCCATGGCATTGAAATCCGACCCGGAAATGGGCATCAACAGCTGGCTCGAAGACGAGCTCTATCATCAATACCTGCGCGACCGCACCGCGGTAGACGAAAGCTGGAAGCAGATCTTCGAGCAGACCAACGGCGCGCCCGCGAAACCCGCCGCGCCCGCGCCCGGTCTCGCACCCGCCAATCTCGACGGCCTGCAGCCCCTGCGCGGAGCGGCCGGCCGCATCGCCG
>CAZARO010001342.1:0-1960 GCA_964487165.1 uncultured Solibacteraceae bacterium
TTATTGCCGGGATGGAACTCGGCCTGTTTCCGCACAGCCGCTCGATGAATTCCGAAGCGGCGCTCGAAGAGGAGCGGCGGCTGTGCTACGTAGGCATGACGCGCGCGCGCAAGAAATTGATTCTCACCTGGGCGAAGTACCGGAGACGATTTGGCGGCGGCGAGCAGGAGCGATCCACGCCATCGTGGTTCCTCAATGAGGTGCCGCCCGACCTGATTGTGGACATGGGACAGCGGGACGAGCCGGGCGAAGTGAATCTCACGAGCGAGCGGTACGACGTTCGCCAGGCGGCCAAGCGCAGCACCTTCACGGGCAAGACATACAACTCGGTAGAGAATATTTCGCAATTTTTCGGCGAGCGGGGGCTGCCGTTCAATGCCGCCAACAAGCCCGTCACCGCGCCGCAGCAGCCTCCCGGGCCCATGCAGCCGCAATTGCCGCGGCCGCCGCTGCCGGCCAAACCGGTGCCGCCGGCAGCTCCGCCGGTGCGCCGCGGGGCGCGCGCCGGTATGACCGTGGAGCATCCCAAATACGGAACCGGAACGGTGGTACGGCGCGAAGGGGACGGCGATGATGCTAAGATCACTGTTAACTTCCCCCGCTACGGACTCAAGAAACTAGTGGAAAAATACGCAGGACTAAAAAGAAACTGATGAATACCAAGAAAGTTACCGACAAGATTGAACGTAAGAAGTTGAAGCGCGTCGCGCGCAAGAAGGTGGCGCCCAAAGCGAAGCGCGCGGCCGGTGTGGCCCGCGGTTCCATGAAGAAGAAGATTCGCCGGCAGGCGCAAGGACAGCGCAAGCGGTAAGGGAGGGCTGTCCGTGCTGGCGTTATCCTGCAGAGGGAGTGGTGCGATGGCGACTCTCGCTTGGTCCCTTTGTCCCGCCGTGGAGAGCATCCCCGGAAAGGTCAGCGGTGCGTGGGTCTCCCGGGGAACCCGGCTCCCCGTGGCGACGGTAATTGAAAACCCTGAGGACCTGAGCGTCGAGGAAGTGATGGGGCAATTCGGCGTGAGCCGCGAACAAATCGCGGCTGTGCTCGAGTTCGTGGCTGAAAGCTTGAGGATCCCGGTGGCCCCGCCATCCGTTCCGGCCGATGCTCATTCTTTTTGACCACGGAGCGCGAGGAGTCTACTCCTACCGTGGCCACTGCTGCGCGCCGTGTAGTATCCCGACGATTTCCACCGCGTCCGCCTGCGCCAACACACGATAAACGACCACGAATGGCAGTGGTGTGAGGGCAGCTCCCGTGTACCGCGAATTCTGCCGGCCCGACCCAGGTAGGGGAACGAGGCCAGTATCGCGGCGCGGTCATAAATGTTGCCGGCAACCCGGTGTGCAGTAATTCGGCTGTCGTTCGAGATGTAATTGACGAGTGACTCGAGATCTGACGCAGCTTCCGGGGACCAACGAACCTGCATTTATGATGGGAACAACTTCGCTATCCGCTGGCCGACCTCCTCATGAGTGAGGTACTGTCCGGAATCCAGCTGTTCCAGCCCTTTGTTCACCTTCTGGCGAAACCACGCATCGTAGTCGAGATAGTGTTCTACAAGCTGCCGCACGTACTCCGCGGAGGCGCTGCCGTTTTCTTTCGCTGCTTGCTGGAGCTTTGCTTCCGTCTCCGGGCTGAAATCGACTTCCACTACCTTAGCCTACGAAGGCATAAGGACGCTGTCAAGGAGCGCCACCTCACTCTCCGCTCCGCCGCAGCACGCTGTGCTTAAAGCCGTAGAGGAAATAGAGCGCCAGCCCGATCACCAGCCAGCCGCCGAACCGCTTCCACGCCTGGTCGGGCAGCCCCTTCATAATGAACAGGCAACCCGCCGCGGAGAGCACCGTCACCGGCCACACCAGCGGCACGCGAAACGGGCGCGGACGCTCGGGCTCCTTGTAGCGCAGCACCAGCACCCCCACGCTCACCAGGATGAAGGCGAAGAGCGTGCCGATGTTGGTCA
>CAZARO010001343.1:0-1956 GCA_964487165.1 uncultured Solibacteraceae bacterium
GGCCGCTCGACGGCGGCCACATCGCGCGCGCTCTGTTTGAACAATGGGACCGTTACGATGGCCGCCGAAACTCGCTCATCGTCTCCGCAGTGATTGCCGCCGCAGTAGCGATTGCAAGCATTGGGAGCGGAAACACGTGGCTCATCATCATGTTCGGAATTTTCGCCGTCTCCAGCCTGCAAGCGATGGAGGGTGAACGCCGCCGCTTCATTCCGTCTTACCGCCGCTGGCGGGATTGAGTACCCGTGGTGGTTGCCTTTTCGATATAGGAGCAGGCCGGTGCCGCGCTTCGCGCTGGAACCCCGCGCCGAGACGAGTTTCGTGACTTCCTGCACGATTTGAGCGAACCCGTCGTCTAGGTGTTGAGGAGAAGACAGCCGATGAGAATCTCAGCAATCGCACTGGCACTGACTCTCTGCGCAGCCGCCTGGCCGCAGCCGAGTCCCCAATCGGAAGTCGATTGGCCCACTATCGAAAAGCAGCTTGAGACGCTTCGCGCATCCATCCAGACCCGCGATATCGATGCGTCCCAAAAGGTCGCGCAGCAACTGTGGGAGTTCACTACCGGAGAGATGACCAAGCACGCACCCACCGCGGAAGAGAGATTAGCACGCGCGGAGTTGCAGGGCCAGTCGAAAGTCCCTTCCCTGCTGCCGTATTTAGCCATGCAGGCGGTGCAGGCCGGGCAATTGGACAAGGCGGAAATGTATGCGCGCCAGACTCTTCAGGCCCCATCCCCGGCATACGATTCGGTTCACACCGGCAACGTTGTGCTGGGGCTTGTAGCTCTGAATCGCGATGGCGATATCGCCGCGGCGAAGACGTTTCTGTTGACGGCGGCCAACACCAAAGGCTCGGGCATCCTGGACCGATGGGGCCCCAATCTCGCGCTGGCAAAGGCGCTGCTCGACAAAGGGCAGCAGGAAGCAGTGCTGGAGTATTTTCAAGCCTGCAAGAGTTTTGTGACGAAGAACCCCAAGCTCGACGATTGGATTGCCCTAATGAAGGGCGGCCGGCCGCCGGACCTGTCGCACGAGTTCCTGTGGTTTCAGTAAGAGCTTAGCGGCTGGCTACCCCAACTTATCGAAGACAAGTTCATCGCCAGCCACGGTACCGGTTTGCCGCGCCGTGCCGGGGGGAAGTTCGAGGATGGAGTGCGCCGTCAGGCAGGCCGATAATCGCCATGCGGGCACAGCGTGCCGCACTTTGCGGACTTTGTGTTTGCGGTCCACGTAGACCAGGTCGATCGCGAACTTCATGAAGAAGGTGTGGACCGATTCGCAGGGCACAATCCAGAGGCCGGTGCCGGGTTCCAGATGGTCGTGTTTGAGCAGGCCGGTGCGGCGCTTCGCGCTGGTGTCGGCAAGGTCGATGGCATCGCCCAGAACCGTCCCGCGGGTTTGATTGCGCACCGCTACTTTCATAAAGACAATTTAGCCGCCGATGAACGCAGCGCATCGGCGGGCTGAAGCCCACCCCACCAGGGCGGATCGACACATCTTGGTGGCGTGGGCTTCAGCCCGCGAGGCAAAAAACCTTCCTATTGCTTGGCTTGCTTGAGCTTCTCGCGCTGCTCTTTGAGCACCGCCTTGCGGCTCAGCTTGATCTTATTGCCTTCGAGCGCCAGCACCTTCACCAGAATCTGGTCGCCTTCCTTCAACTCGTCGCGCACCTCGCGAATGCGGTTCTCGGAAATCTCGCTGATGTGCAGCAACCCATCGGTGCCCGGGAAGATCTCCACGAAGGCGCCGAAATCCACCAGCCGCACCACTTTGCCCAAGTAAGTTTTGCCCACTTCGGCGGTCGCGGTAAGGTCGGTAATGATCTGGATCGCCTTGTTGGCCGATGCCTCGTCGGCCGAGGCGACGTGGACCGTACCATCGTCTTCCACGTCGATCTTGACGCCGGTCTGCTCGATGATCCCGCGGATCACCTTGCCGCCCGGTCCAATGACGT
>CAZARO010001344.1:0-1955 GCA_964487165.1 uncultured Solibacteraceae bacterium
TCGGCACGAACGGCACTGCAGGCCTGATCCTCCGCGAAAAATGGATCGCCCGGCCCGGCGTACTCGAAAAGCTGAGCGAGCAATTTCGCCTGGCCGTCTTTACCGGCCGTCCACGGGAAGAAGCTGCCACCACGCTGCGCCGCTTCGCCGCGGGACTCACCTTCGATCCCGTCGTCGCCTTGGAGGATGTCGCGCAACCCAAGCCCGCGCCCGAAGGACTCCTGCGTATAGCGCGCGACAATCCCGATGCGAAGCTGCTCTACGTGGGCGACTCCATCGACGATGCGCGCTCCGCCCGCGCCGCCGAAATTCCCTTTATCGGCATCGCCGCCCCGTCGAACCCGAGCTATCTCGACCTGGTCTTCCTCTTTCAGAAAGAGCAGGCCTACGCCATCGTCGACGACATCAATTACCTGGACGAGGTATTTGCCTCATGAGAACCGCAACCATCAAGCGTAATACCAAGGAGACGCAGATCACCGGCACTCTGCGCATCGAAGGCCGCGGGAAATACCAGATCTCCACCGGCATCCGTTTCTTCGATCACATGCTGGAGTTGTTCACTAAGCACGGCGGCTTCGACCTCACCCTCAACGCCAAAGGCGATCTCGACGTGGACCAGCACCACACTGTGGAAGACGTGGGCATCGTGCTGGGCCAGTTGTTCGCGAAGGCGCTGGGCGACCGCAAGGGCATCAATCGCGCCGGTTACTTCGTCATGCCCATGGACGAAACGCTGGCCGTAGTGGCGCTCGATCTCGGCGGACGTCCGGCACTGGTATATAAGGATAAAGTGAAGGTGCGGCTGGTGGGCGACCTGCAATCCGAACTGGCCGAAGACTTCTTCGGCGGCTTCGTCAACCACGCCGGCGCCAATCTGCACGCCAAAGTGCTCTACGGCCGGTCGAACCACCACAAGCTCGAGGCCATTTTCAAATGCTTCGCCCGCGCCATGAAATACGCCTGCTCGAAGGACGCGCGCCTCAAGGACCAACTGCCGTCCACTAAGGGGCTGCTATGAGAATGCACCCTACAGAGCCGCGGAGAAAGACAAGGGACTTCTCTCGCTGTCCGTCGCTAACCACGCCCGCTTCAATGAGTCACCACAGAGACACAGAGACACAGAGGAAGACAAAGAACTCTTGTCTGTGGCCTCCGCCACCTCTGTGCTCTCTTCTTGTCTTTTGCTCTTCTCCGTGTCTCTGTGTCTCTGTGGCGAATAATCTTTCCGGAGTTCCCCTATGATCGCTATCTTCGACTACGGCGCCGGCAACTTACAATCCGTCAAGAATACTCTGGGCGAGCTCGGCTGCCAGTACACTCTGGTCCGCGACTCCGAGGGCCTGCGCCAAGCCACCAAGATCCTCCTCCCAGGCGTGGGCCATTTCGGCCAGATGATGCGCGCGGTCGACGAACTCGGTGTGCGCGAAACCCTGCTCGACCGCCTCCGCGCCGGCGTGCCGTTCCTGGGAATCTGCCTGGGAATGCAGGCGCTCTTCGAATGGAGCGAAGAGGCGCCCGAAGTCCGCGGCCTCGGGCTCTTTCCCGGCGCGGTGCGGCGCTTTCCGGCGGGCGCGCGCGTGCCCCACATGGGCTGGAATCAGCTCGACCCACGGCCCGATTCCCAACTGCTGAGCGGCATCGCGCCCCGGTCGTACGTCTACTTCGCGCACAGTTACTACGTCCCGGTAGTCGAACAGGCCGCCGCGGTCTGCACCTATGGCCTGCCATACACCGCCGCCCTCGAAGCCGGCAACATCCAGGGTGTGCAATTCCACCCCGAGAAATCGGGCTCGGTAGGACTGCGCATCGTGAGGAATTTTCTTTAATGCTCGCCAAGCGCATCATTCCCTGTCTCGATGTCACCGGCGGACGCGTCGTCAAAGGCGTCCATTTCGTGAACCTGCGCGATGCCGGCGATCCCGTGGAACTCGCCGAGCGCTACAATCGCGACG
>CAZARO010001345.1:0-1952 GCA_964487165.1 uncultured Solibacteraceae bacterium
CGCGCGGCTGCGCGTTAAGACCTGGATCTGCGCCACCGTGGTGGTGTTCAGCAACGTCTTCGGAAATTTCTTCCTGAAGAAGGGCATGCCCGCTGAGCTGCCCACTCCCTGGTCGTACATCACCGTTTTATTCCAGCCCTGGGTAGCACTTGGAGTGATATTGCTTATCCTTTGGATGATGTCCCGCATGACTCTCCTGAGCTGGGCGGACCTGAGCTACGTGCTACCGGTCACGGCTATCGGCTACGCACTGGTGGCGCTGGTCGGCCGCGTCTTCCTGGCGGAACAGATCCCGCTAAAGCGGTGGGCTGGAATCGCGCTCATCGTGGCCGGAGTCGCCCTGGTCAGCCTGGGGACCGCACCGCGCACTCACGCCCCAAAACCGGATTTAGCCGCGGATGAACACGGATGAACACGGATAAGAAAACCTCGCGTTTTATCCGTGTTCATCGGTGTTCATCCGCGGCCAATATTGTCTTGGGCGTGACTGCTGCTCAGCCAATTTGGTCGGCTGCTTCTTGGCTCCTACCCGGGCCAGCCGACATTGTCGCTCCCGGTACCCCGGAGGCCGGCCAATGAAGTGGGCCTACGTCGCCATCATCGTAGCCGCTACCACGGTGGGCGAAGTGATGCAAGCCGCCGGAATGCGCCGCCATGGCGAGATCCGCGACTTCCGTCCCGGCGCTATCCGGCGCGCTATCGCCGCGCTTTCGGGCAATCGCTTCGTGATCGGCTCGGTGGTGGCGATGGCGGTCTCGTTTTTCGCCTACCTGGGGCTGCTGACCACCGCCGAGCTCAGTTTTGCGGTCCCCGTTACCGCCGTTACATACGTTCTGGAGACTATACTTGCGAAGTATTTCCTCAAGGAACAGGTGAACTGGCTTCGCTGGGCCGGCGCATCTCTGGTAATCTGTGGCGTAGCCCTGGTTTCCTTGTGATCTGGCTCGCACTCCCGGCGCTCGCCGCAGCCTGTTACTACCTTCTGGCGATCGTGTCGGCGATGCGCTGGCGCCGTTCTAACGCGAGGCCCGACGCGGGCGCCTGGGCGCCGCCGCTCTCCGTTCTGAAGCCCGTCCACGGCCGCGACCCACGCTTCTATGAAGCCATCCTGTCGCACGCCACGCAGGATTATCCCGAGTTCGAACTGCTCTTCGGCCTGACCAGCCCGAACGACCCGGCCATCGCCGATATCGAACGCCTGCGGAGCGAATTTCCGGCGCGCAGGATCGAAATCGTCATCGTGGAGACCGATGCGCCCAACGCCAAAGTCGGCGTGATGGCTGAGCTGGCGCGTCATGCCCGGCATGAACTGTTACTTGTGAACGATAGCGATATCCTGGTCTCTCCAGGCTACTTCCGCACCGTCGTGGCGCCGCTGCACGATCCCCGCATCGGGCTCGTCACCTGCCTCTACCGGGCGCATTCGGAATCGTGGGCGTCGCACTTCGAAGCTCTCGGCATCGCCACCGAGTTCGCTCCCAGCGTGATGGTGGCGCGCCTGCTGGGGCAGGCGGAATTCGCCCTCGGTTCGACTATGGTCTTCCGCGGCGATTCTCTGCGCCGGATCGGCGGCTTCGCGGCCATCGCCAAATACGTGGCCGACGATTACCAGCTCGGGTTCCACATCCGGCAACTGGGTTACCGCATCGAGTTCGCGCCCGTGGTGGTGGAGACGGACCTGGGTGCCGGATCGTGGGCTCATACCTGGCGCCACCAGTTGCGTTGGTCGCGGACCATTCGGGTTTCCCGCCCCGCCGGATATTACGGCTACGTGGTGACGCACGCCACGCTCTGGGCGCTGCTGGCCTTCGCCGCGCAGGATTGGTGGGCTGGCGCCATCGCGCTGGCCATCCGCATGATCGCGGGGGTGTTGGTGGGCACGGCGATCCTGGAGGATCGTGCAGTGGCGGCGCGCTTCTGGCTGATTCCCCTGCGCGACCTCTTCGGGTTCG
>CAZARO010001346.1:0-1951 GCA_964487165.1 uncultured Solibacteraceae bacterium
CAACAGGAACCATCAAAAATGATTTTTATCTAGTGAATGGCCAAAGCCGAGCGGCAGCCAGGATTGGCTGCCCCACAGAGCCTGCCCCCAGCAGGTTTTCGACCGTGTTCCACAATGCCTGCGGTCGCATTTTACACGCCCCGATAACGCCTCCTGCGCTTGTGCCGGTGAGGCTCCAGCAGCTCGTGTGCCGCCACAACAATCAGCAGCAGTCCGATGAGCGAGATCGTCAGATCCCGTACCATAGCCGTCAACGCAATGCTCCGATGGCGTATTGCAGCGTGGCGTACTGGCTCTGGTAGTCGTACTTAGCGTTCATATTCTGAATGTCCGCCGAGGTGACGTTCAACAGCGCTTGCGTCAGCTCCACAATAGTAGACAGGCCGAGATCGTAGCGGCCCTGCGCCAGATCCTTCGCCAGATTGGCCTGCCGCACCAGCTCCGCGGTGACATCCAGACGCTGGTACGCGGTAGACGCACCGCCCCACGCCTGTTTCACGTCGCGCGCGATGGCCTCCGCCTCGTCACGCAGGCGCTGGTCGGATTCCATGGCCCGATAGTGCGCTTCCTCCCGCCGCGCTTTGAACAGGCCGCCGTTCAAAATAGGAATCTCGACGTTGACCGCGACTCCCTCGTATTCGGGCGGCGTCACACGCCCCGGAGTTAATTGGGAGATGTACGGCATGTAACCGCCCACGCCGATGAAGCTGGCGGTCGGCAGCGCCAGATCCTTCTCGGCGTGTTCGAATTTGTAGGCGGCGTCGCGATTCAGCTGCAGGCTCGCCAGTTCCGGCCGGGCGTTCAACGCCTGCTGCACCAGGTCATCCACCTTCAGCGGAGGGCTGGGCGGCAGCGGTTCTTCCGCCAGTTGGTAGGTCGCCGAATCCTGGGAACCGAGGGCCCGCGTCAATTCGGCGAAGGCGGCCACCACCTGGTCGTCCGCCTGCAATACTAGCAGCTTGGCATTCGCCAATTCCACCGCCACGAAGGCGACATCCACTTCCGAGCGCAGTTTGTTGTTGTACAGCGCGGTCACCTGGTCCACCAGCAACTGGCGCGCCGCCCGGGTCTCCTGCGCCACTTTCACCAGGGCCTGCGCGCGCAGGGTTCCGAAGTACGCCTGGTTCACGCGCACCAGCACATCGTATTTGGTGGCGTTCACCGTCTGCTCCGCGGCGCTGGCCTGGAGGCGAGAGCTAGCCACCAGGTTCGGCGTGCGGCCCGAATCGGTAATCAACTGGCTGAGCGTAATGCCCTGCCCGATGCGGTCGAAGAGGCTGGGATCGTTCAGATAGCCCGCGCCGATGCGCGCCCGTGGATTCGCCTGCGACCCGGTAACGTCGCCCGCCAGCGTGGGGTAATACGCCGACCGCGTTTCTGCGATCCGCTGGTTCATGGCGGACTGGACGTGTTGCGCCGCCAGAACCTGGGGGTGATTCTTCAACGCCAGCGCTTCGGCATCCTGCAGACTCAGCTTCACCGGAGCGCCAGGCTGCGCCAGAACGCAGCGGGCGAGGCTCGCCGCCAATAACAGTGCGTAAGAGAAATGTTTCATCGATAGCTCCTTGACCCCTCCCTTACGGGGTGCCCTCCGGGCCCGGCTCTGTACCAACTGGCCGCGGCTTTATACGGAGCCGCGCGCGTCAGCGAGCGGTAGCCGTTCCCGCTATAGCGGCGCACACGAGAATTCTGTTCCCTTCGTATCGGCAAGTTCATTCGATTCGATCGCCAGGTTTGCATTCTGACTTCTGACTCCTTCGACTTCCATATCCCGCAGGGATATCAAGGCGCAGCCATGCCTCATGCTTGCGGAATCACAACTGGCCGTCGCCGGCCGTATACCAGCAGATATGCGGCTGGCACGATGAACACCGTGAGGAGCACCGACGAGGTCAGGCCTCCGATGATCGCGCGGGCCATGGGCGTATACTGCTCGCCGCCTTCGCCCAGC
>CAZARO010001347.1:0-1947 GCA_964487165.1 uncultured Solibacteraceae bacterium
TACGGCTCATAGGCCAATGTAAGTGACATTGGGATGGCATCCTGCGGCCGAGTGGTACTCGGCAGGGCGGGTTGCCAACCCGCCGCAGATTTCCAATCTGCCCCACATCAGAACTCATTTCGACAACAGGCCCACGCTCGACGTGACGATGCCCAGTTCGCGTTTGTCCACGTCGCCGGGGGGCATGGCCTTATCCAATTGGAAGTCGATGCGCACGGCATCGCCGGCCAGCACACTCGCGGGAACATCGCGCCGATAGGTGTACTCGCCCGCCTTGGAGTAAGTCTCCGGCGCCAGCGCGGTTCCGCCGATACCCGCCGAGAGGGTGATGCTGCCGAGCTTCTGGATGCTCGGCGGGGGGACCGTGAGGTGCAATTCCAGCACCGCTCCCTGCTGCGCGGAATGCGCCGGAGGGCGCAGATTCACCGCGAACTTCTGCATCGTCCAGCGCCAGGCGCCGGCCTCGATATTGTAAAATCCGCCGGCCAATTGCCTGGCCATGGTGCCGTCGCCCATATGCACCGAGGAAGCCAACTGCTGGCCCTCTTCCATGGTCTCCACAACGTGGACTTTGGAATGCGTCTTGCACGCCGGCGCGGCCAGCAGCAGGGCCGCGAGCAACAGTCTCCTCATCAATCTCCGATTCTCTCCACTTCCACCAGACAACTATAGAAGGTTGCGCCGCCGCCCGCATCCGTCAACCTTTCGGAGGTGAGCGCATTGGCACTGCGGCCGCCGGCGGCGCGCTTGCCCCAGCGCACCGCGGGGGCGCACACCACGCCGGCGCTCACGCTATCGTCCACGCGGGCGACCAGCAGGCAGGAGCCGCGGTCGTTCCAGATACGCACCTGGTCGGCGTCGGCGATGCCGCGCTGCCCGGCATCCGCCGCGGCGATATGTAGCAGCGCGGTCTGCCGGTCGACGGCGTCGCGATGGCCGAAGGTGGAGTTCATGCTGTCGTCATTCTTAGGCGAGATCATCTCCAGTGGATAGCTCGCGCGCAGGTTCCGGTCGCCATGCCGCGATTCCACGGGCGGCGTGTAGTCCAGCGTTTCGGCGTGGAAGTGGCACTTCCCGTCAGCGGTTCCGAAGCCGCCCTCGGCGAACGGCTGGAACGGCTCCGGCAGGCGCAGGCGCACGCTGCGATCGCGCTCCAGTTCTTCAAGCGTGATGCCGTTGACGAACGGATGCGGGGAATCGAGCAGGGTGCGGATCATGTCGTCGTCGGAATCGCCGAAGCAGGGGTCGTCGAAACCCATGCGGGCGGCCAGCGCGCGGAAGACTTCCACGTTCGATCGCGCCTCTCCGGGCGGCGCCAGCGCGGGCCGCGCGAGCTGCAGATAATGATGGCCGTAAGCCAGGTAGAGGTCGGTATGTTCCAGGAACGTGGTGGCCGGCAGCAGGATATCGGCATGGTCCGCGGTGTCGTTCTGGAACTGCTCCAGCACCACCGTGAAAAGGTCGTCGCGCCGCATTCCCGCGAGCACCGCGTTCTGGTTGGGCGCGACGGCGGCGGGGTTCGAATTGTAGACCACCAGCGCCTTCACAGGAGGGTCCGCCAGGGTGGTGAGCGCCGATCCCAGCTGCACCATGTTTACCAGCCGCGCCGGGCGCCCGAGCGATTTTTCCTGCAGATTGGCGCGCTCCAGATCGGCGCGGTTCAACTGGAAGGTCTGCGAAGTGGAAAGCTGCAACCCTCCACCCACGTCTTTCCACGACCCCACCAGAGCCGGCAGCAGCGCGATGGTGCGCACCGCCATGGCGCCGCGTTCGCTGCGCTGCATTCCCAGATTGAGCCGTATGACGGCGGGCCTGGCGGTGGCATATTCGCGCGCCAGCCCGGCGATTTCCTCCGCTGCGATGCCGGTGAGTTCCGCGGCGCGTTGCGGAGTCCATCCGCGCACGCGTTCGCGCAGGCCGTCGAACCCGCTGGTGTGGCGCTCCACA
>CAZARO010001348.1:0-1946 GCA_964487165.1 uncultured Solibacteraceae bacterium
GTTGAGCTCCTCCTGAAAATGCTTGTCCATCACGTCGATCATGCCGTTGCAGACTCCCCAGAGGAAGAACAGCGAGCTGACCAGGATGAAGGTGAAGACCAGGTTGGCGCCATCGGGGCCGATGAAGAGACGTTTCTTTTCCGGGCTCATCGCAATAGAGAACGATTCTAACAGGGCGTGCGATACGGCGCACGAGCGTGGGCGATAGCGCTGAAGGCAGTGGAAGGCTGCCAGATTTCAGCCGGATCGCCGCGCAGCGCTGACCAGGCGAGTCTGAAACTCGTTGGCAAGGCACTTCACTACAGAGATACAGGGCCGCGGAGAAAACCGTGAAAATCGGCCCGTCGGCCACGAGCGAGCGCCTCGTCTTTCCGTAATTCTGAGATCACAAGGTGACAGAGGCCACGGAGCAAAAACTGGTGGGGCCTGAAGTTTCTGGAGAGCTAGCTGCCGCCAGCGACCGCTCCCTCGCGGCCGCGGCTCTGTAACGCCTTCCTTTCGGTAGGCGCTTTCAGAGCCGCGCGCGCAAGCAAGCGGTCCTCAGAAGGTACGGTTTATTGGCCGCCGGCGGGAGCCGTGGCGCCGGCGCCGGCGGGGGCCGACTTGCCGGCGTCGAGGTGGTCCCAGTTGATGATGGCGTTGAAGGCCAGCGAGTAAGTGCCTTGCGATTGCCATCGCCAGAAGGGCCGGAGCGCGAACATCACGATGTGGCCCTTGCCCAACGGGGCGTCGATTGCGAGGGCGCGATTCTCGATGGTTTCGCCGCCCGCGAGGGTGCCGGAAAGCAGCATGTCGCCGGGGTCGGCGGGGAAGCGCAGAATGACGCGGGCGGCATCGGGATTGGGACCGCCGCCGCGACCGCCGCGGCCTCCGCCGCCACCAAAACCACCACCGAATCCGCCGGCCGCGGCGTCAGGGCCGCCAGCGGGAGCGGCCGCATTGGCGCCTCGTCCGCGACCGCCGCGTCCGCGTCCACCAGCCACGGACGCCGTAGGAGCGGCGCTCGCATCGGCCGGATCGAGAGGCGAGATGTGAATGGGATTGGCATTGGGGGTAACGTTCTGGCCGATGGTTTCTCCATCCGCGTTGACGCGGCCCGATCCACCGCGCCCGCCGCCGCCGCGCCCTCCGCCGAAGCCACCGGCGCCAGCGCCCGCGACGTTAAACACGGGATCCTGGCTGAAGTAAACCGGCAGATCCTTACCATCGTACCCATAAGCGATGGGGCTCTTGAGGTCGGCGAAAACGCCGCGCAGGATGGCGCCGCGGGCGAACAGGTCGGCGGGATGCTCGACGGTGACGCCGGCCCCGAGGTCGTACTCCGCCATCATGGAAGCGGTGGAACCTTCAGTGATCAGGGTGCCACCTTCCTGCACGAACTTAGAGAGATCCAGCAGGCCTTCGAAGCCCATGCCGCCGCGGATATCGTCGGAAGAATCCATGGCGCCGAGATTGGGAGTCAGGTCGGTCTTCTTATATGGAATGGGCTGATTGCCGCCGACGCCGGCGAGCATGGACTGCGCAGTCCCACCGACGGTCGGGAAGATAATCACGTCGTACTTAGCGCGCAGGTTGTCGTCGCGCAGAAGCTTGTCGGCGAAGTAAGTGTAGGGGATCTTATAGAAATCGAGAGCGGCGCGCGTCCAGCCCTCGTTCTGTGTGCTGGACCAGGAGTGCACATAGCCGATGCGGGGCGCGGTAAGCGCGTGCGTCTTCACTTGCGGCGCGGCGGATACGGCCCACGCGGAAAGCCCCAGTTCCTTGAGCTGCGGCTCGATGGCGGCGCGGTCGGCATTCGGAACCATGAAAGCTCCAGCGCGGAATTTGTGGCCGGCGGCGTCGAAATCCTCCTCGGCGGCCATCATGCCGAGGCTCTGATTGCGGAAACGGAAAGCGGTGATATTGTTGTCGCCGGTGTGCTCCACGATGAGGACGGAGCCGGTGCC
>CAZARO010001349.1:0-1945 GCA_964487165.1 uncultured Solibacteraceae bacterium
TTTTCAAACTGCCCATCACCATGGCGGTGACGAACTTCTTTTCGCCGTGATCGTCAAACTTGATCACGATGCGCTCTTCACTGCTGGACAGGACCTGGCCCAAACCGAATTTCTGGTGCTCGACCTGAGCGCCCTGATTGAAGTTATTGGAAGCCATAGAGTTTCTACGCTTTGCTCCTCGGGTAGATTACTGGGGGGAAGATCGCCGATGGAATGCGGAAGGGGATATCGAGCGGTAGCACCACAGTGGATCTACAATATGATAGCAGATCGCATGTGGAGGGTGGTAAGCGATAGATTTTGCGGAGTTCGATCGGGAGCGCGGCCGCTTCGCAAGCCCGGACGTTCCCGGCAAACTCAAAGCTCGCCGACCGTCATCCGATAGTCAGCGTTCACTATCAGACCAAGCGGTTGTATTGGGCGTGACTGCCAATCCAGTACCAGACGAGGCGATCTTTCCTCATGACCGCCAGCGCACGGTAATCGAGGCCAATACGAACCGAGTAGATGTCATCTTCGCCTTCCAGTTTCTTGAATTGCAGGCCGGGATGCGCTGGATTAGCCCGGAACAGCCGGTAGGCGCGCTTAGCGTCACGTTGCGCGTCCAAGGGAAGGCCGGAAAACAAACGCCAGAACTGCCGGGTGGTCCGGGATGCAATCAAAGCAGATCGTCCAGCGGCAGCGTCTCGCCCCTCTTGTCTTCCTCGATGGCTTCCCGCGCCATGCGACGGATCACGTCCCGTTTCTCGGCAAAGCTCTTCTTCCAAGCGGCCTCGTCGGCCAGCGACGCCAGGATTTGTGACGCGATCGCGTCCTGCTCATCGTCAGGCAGGGCAACGACTCTTTCGAGAGCTTTCTCCAATAGCGTCGACATGCCTTAATCTTACCAAGCGACGGCTGGAAGCTCTATCGGGCCAGGCGTTCCGACTCATGATTCCACCCACGGATTCAGCGTGGCAACTCCAGTGCCCGCGACGTTGGAAATGTTTCGGGTGACGAAGGTCAGATTGTAGTGCACAGCCGTCGCGGCCAGAAGGCCGTCAACCACGGGAACAGGCTTGCCGTGCGCCTTGGCAAGTGCCGAAATGAGGCCCCAACGGTCGGCGACCTCCTCGTCGATCGGCAGGATCCGATCTCGAAATCGGGCGCGGAGATCCACTTGCAACCACGATTCCAGGCGTCCCCTGCGCCGCCCCGAACCCAGACGCTCCACACCGTTCCGGATTTCACCCAGGGTAAGCGAACTGATAAACAGGATCGATTCGTCGGTGGCTTCTACCCAGCGCGCCACATTCTCATCGGGCTTCGGCCGCACGAGTTCGGACACAACATTGGTGTCGAGGAGAAAGCCGCTCACAGATCGATCTCTCGCCCGAAATCGTGCGGCCGGTCCAGTTCGATGCCCGAGCCGGCGAGCGGCGATTCGGCGAAGAACTGGACCAGGCTCCCCCGGCGCTCTTTGGACATGGACAGACGCTCATATTCCTCGGCTGGGAGTACCACCACAGCCTCCCTGCCGTGCCTGGTTACCCGTTGCGGACCGCTATCCCGCGCCAGGCGAAACACTTCACTGAAGCGCGCTTTGGCCTCCTGTAATTGCCACTCTTTGCGAGCCGGGCGGGCGGGAGTCTTGTTCACGCCGTTCCTCTTTCTGACCAGTCTAGTCAGATTGAAGATAACATAGTTCGTCCGCCACCCCCGAACCATTTCAGGCCGTTTCGTGTCAGAATGGTGATTTCGGACGCAGCGTGCGTTTCAGAACCCAGCGTGCGCCGTCGGGTTGGTTTGTCAATTCGAGTTGCGAAAACTGCGCGAAGGTAGCTAAAATCAACGCGTTCATAAGAGATCCCAGGAGGATTCATGGCTGTTGAGCAGAAGGTGAAGCAGATTATTGTCGAGCAACTCGGCGTCGATGAGAGCCAGGTGGACAGCAACGCGTCGTTCG
>CAZARO010001350.1:0-1944 GCA_964487165.1 uncultured Solibacteraceae bacterium
CTTCTGACTCCTGACTCCTGACTTCCATATCCCGCAGGGATGTCAAGGGCGCAGCCCTTGCGGTAGTACACTAATCTCTTTGACAAGGAAGAATCCATGACCAGAATGGAAGGGACTCTGATTCTGTCGGCCCTCGTGGCGCTGCCCATCGCCGGCCAGATTCCTGCGGGGAAACCCGAGGATGCCGGTATGTCGAGCGAGCGCATGAAGAGAATTCATGAAGCCGTCCAGCGCCACGTCGACGCGGGCGAAATCTCCGGCGCGGTGACGCTGGTGGCCCGCAACGGCAAGGTGGTGCACTATGAGGCACACGGTTTGATGGACCTGGAATCGAAAAAGCCGATGACTGCGGACGCCATCTTCCGCATCGCGTCCATGACCAAGCCGATTACCGGCGTGGCCGTCATGATGATGGTGGAAGAGGGCAAGATCCGGCTCACCGACCCGGTGTCGAAGTACATACCGGAGTTCAAGAACAGCAAGGTCGCCGTGGCCACCCCATCCACCGTGCCCCTCTCGATGCCGGACTTCCATCTGGAGCCGGCGACTCGCGAGATCACCGTGCGCGATCTGCTGACCCACACTTCGGGGCTCATGAGCGGCGGCCTGGGCGCGCGCGAGGGGGCGAAGACAACGCCCAAGCTGCCCACCGACACACTCGCGACTTACGTTCCGCGGCTGGGCTCGGTGGCGCTCGATTTTCAGCCGGGAACGCAGTGGGCTTATAGCGGCTCGGCCGGCCCGGAGGTGCTCGGGCGCATTGTGGAGATCGTCTCCGGCCAGCCCTACGATGAGTACCTGCGAACCCGCCTTTTCGAGCCGCTGGGGATGAAAGATACCTTCTTCTACCCGCCGGACGACCGCCGGCCGCGCATGGTGACGCTCTACGACAAAAGCCCCAACGGACTGCGAAAAAGCGCCAATCAGGATGGCTTTTCGAGCAAGATATACTTCGGCGCCGGCGGCGGCCTGATGTCCACCGCCCAGGATTATCTGCAGTTCGCGCAAATGCTGCTCAACGGCGGCAAACTGAACGGGCACATCCTGCTGAGCCCGCGGACCGTGGAACTGATGTCGTCCAATCACGTCGGCGATATGTTCAATGGCAGGCTGGGCAGGCCGGCTCACGGCATGGGCTACGGACTGCTGATGGGAATTGTCGAAGACTCGGTGGCCGCGGGATTACGGGTCACCAGCGGAAGTTTCGGCTGGGACGGTGCGTACGGCACGCAGACATGGATCGACCCCAAGGAGAAGATGGTGACCATCGTCATGATTCAGACGCAGGTGGTGCAGGTGCAGCGCGACTTCGAAAACGCCGTGATGCAGGCGATTCTCGAATAAGTCAGGCCAGCGGCGTTTCGCGATGCAGCAGGTGCAGGATGTTGCCATCGCAATCGGTGAAGAAGGCCAGGGAGTTGCCGTGGACCGTTTCGGGCGCGGTGAGAAATTTCACGCCGGCGGCCACCAGGCGGCGGTACGTCTCGTCGAAATCGCTGACCAGGATGGCCAGGTGGCGCAAGCCGGGATCGCGCATCGCCGGCACGGCCGCCAGCGGAGCGGTGGCTTCGATGAGTTCCAGCATCGATCCATTGGGGGCCTTGACGAAGACGGTAGAGGTATTGGGTGGCTGCCAGTTGATGACGAAGCCCAGGTGATCGACGTACCAGCGGGCGAGTTTCATCGGGTCGGGCGTAGCGATGGCGGTGTGTTCGATGCCGGTGAGCATGGAATCATTTTAACGCTCGGATTTCAGCACTGAAACTTTGAGCAGCCAAGTGGGGCAGGATGGCATCCCAATGTCACTTACATTGGCCTATGAGCCGTACCTGCATAATTAGTGGGGCGGACGCCCTCGTCCGCAGCCGGCCCCCTGGCCGGCTTCCCTTCAGCGCTAGAGACTTGATTCTCCGAGAGAAGAGCGGGACGAGGGCGTCCCGTGGC
>CAZARO010001351.1:0-1936 GCA_964487165.1 uncultured Solibacteraceae bacterium
CTGAAGGTGTGGCGCAGGTTGACGTCCAGGGCGTCATAGTAAGAGTACCCATCGTTGACGTCGCTCTGGATCACCGAGTAGGGCGGCTGCGGATTCGTCGCGGTGGACGTGTTACAGGTCTTGCCGTTCTGGCTGTACCACCAGATCCAATAGGGCCGCGTGCAATTGGCCGCCTGCGGAGTGCGCGTCTGTCCGGGCGCGGTGCGCACGAAAGACGAGGGCGGGTCCACATCCAGGGGCCGATTGATGCGCAGCGTGTGCGAGCCCACGTAGTCCACCGCCAGCACCCAGCCTTTGCTCAGGCGGTGCTCCACGCCCATGGTCCACTGCTCCGAGTAAGGGCTCCACAGCCCGCTCTGGTAGCCCACCAGGGTGCTGGTAGGGAAGAACTGATTGAGGTATGAGTTGTTGCCGGGGCGCACGTAGAGGCTTCGCAGCGGCACCACGCCGCCGGTTGGGAAGACTGGAAGCGGCACGTCCGCCGGGCTGGTGGGGAATCCCACCTGGCCGGGCGACGCGGTGAAGGTGAAGACACCGGTTGGACCGGTAAGCGCATAATTGGCCTCGCTGTTGTCGACCACCTGCGAGTAATAGATGCCGAAGCCGCCGCGGATCACGGTTTTTCCATCGCCGCCGACGTTGTAAGCGAAGCCCGCGCGCGGCGCGAAGTCCTTGCGCGAATCGGTAAAAGTCTGCAGCTCATAGCGCAGGCCGAGATTGATGGTGAGATCGTGGCGCACATGGAAATCGTCCTGGACAAACGCCGAGAACAGCGTGTCCGTAACGGTGTAAGCCGCGTTGCCGTAACTCTGCGAGTAAGTCTTCACGTTCTGGATGTTACCCAGGTAAGTGGGACTTTCGCAGATAGACAAGGCCTGCGTGCAGGTGTTATAAGTCAACACGCCCAAATAACTGGGGCCGCCGAACTCCTTGCTGTTACCGCCATTATGCGCCACGATCACCTGCCCGCCAAAGCGGATCTGGTGCCGTCCCAGTACCGCCGACACAGTGTCGTTGGCTTCGTACTGGCGATTTATCAACAGGGCTGATTGCGAGGTGCCCGAGGTGAACGTTCCCCCCGTCGAGATGGGCACCGAGTACTGCGTGCCGTAAATCACCGGAATGAACTGCGTAATCGGATCGGCCAACTGAAACTGGATTCGGACATTGTTGACAAACCGCGGAGACAGAACCGCGGTCTCGCCTAACTCCGGCGCATAAGTGCGCTTATGGAAGACGCGAGCCACGCTGGGAAGGCTGTTGCCCCCGACGATGCCGTTGGGGTTAGTGTCGAAGAACGCGTCCAGGTCGCCGCGGAAGAACAGGGTGTTCTTTTCGTTGAGCTGATGGTCCAGGCGAAAGAATCCCAGCCAGCCGTGGTAGTGGCCCACATAGACGCCCGGTTCGAGGGGCGAGATTACCGGGGAAGCCTTGTCCTCACGGCTGAACTCGCCGGCGGCGAAGAAGTGCGTGGTGCCGCTCCGCCCCAGGGGTCCGCCCAGGTCCACGTCGGATTGCCCCAGCGTATCGCTGAGCAGCGTGTTGCCGGCGGCGTTGGAAGAGATTTGCGAAAACCCGGAGAGCGCGGCGGCGGTGTCGCCCGGCCGCCACGTTTCCATGGCTTCGCCGTGCAGTTGGCTGCCGCCGCTCTTGCTGATGATGTTGATGACGCTGCCGGTGCTGCCGCCGTATTCCGCCGAGAAGGCGTTGGTCAGCACGTCCATCTCCAGGACGGCCTGGCGCTGCAGCGTGGGAATCAGGGTCTGGCGGCCCCAGGCATCGATAGCGTTGGCGCCATCCACCTCGAACCATGCCTGGCGCCGGCCGGCTCCGTTGGTGGTGAACAGAGTCTGGTTCATGAAGACGTCGCCCTGGCTGATGGCCGGGCGATTGGCGGCGTTGAGCATGGGGAGATTGGTGATCTTGTTGCCCAGCA
>CAZARO010001352.1:0-1933 GCA_964487165.1 uncultured Solibacteraceae bacterium
GCGGACCGATTGGCAATCGGTCCGGACGGGCGCAAGCCAGGCATTAAAGGCGAGCTGCGCTCGCCCGAGAGGCCGGCTGAAAGCCGGCCTGCAGCCAGGATTGGCTGCCCCACCGAGCCGACTGCATGCGTGAAGGGCCAAAGTCGCCCTGGCCCGCCCTTAACCCGCTAGCGCCAGACCGATGCGCCGCAGCCCTTCGCGAAACATGGCCGCGTCCACTCCCATGCCGACGCGGAAATGCTCCGGCATCTCGAAGAATCGCCCCGGTACCGCGGAAGTCTCGTACTGCGCGCGCAGCCGATCGAGAAATGCCTCCGCGCCGCCGCTCTGCAATCGCAAAAACGAAGTCGTCCCCCACTCCGTGCGCACCGCCGAGACCCCTTGATGGGCGTCGAGGAACTCCGTGAGCGCTGCGCGGTCGGCCTCCACCACCCGCCGTGCCCGCTCCCGTATGGCATCGAGATTCCCGAACGCCGCCACACTCAGCAATTCCCCCGGATGCACTCCGATCGACCCGAAGACGTTCTTCAGCGCGTACATGGCGCGCGCCAGGCCGGGCTCCGCCAGCACCCACCCGCAGCGCAGTCCGCTCAGCCCGTAGACTTTGGTGAGGCTGCTGGTCACCAGCACTTCCGGGCCCATCCGGAAGGCCGTCGACGGCGTGGCGCGGTACACCGCGTCCAGATACACTTCGTCCACCAGCAGCCGCGCCCCCAAGCTGCGCGCTATATCGGCCACTTCGCGGAGTACCGCCGCGGGCGTGAGCACGCTCGAGGGATTATGCAGATTGGTGAGCACGATCAGCCGCGTTCGCGGCGTCACCGCGCGCCGCACTTCCTCCGGGTCCACCGCGTAGCCGTTCTCTTCGCGGCGCGGAAAACGCCTGATGGACGCGCCGATATATTGCGCCGCATCCACCAACAGCCCGTAGGCCGGATGCTCGATCGCCACCTCGTCGCCCGCATCGAGCAGGGTCGCCATGGCCAGGTAGTTGGCCATCGACGTTCCCTCGGCCGTCACCACCGCATCCGCGTCCACGCCGTACCGCTCGGCGATGGCCTGCTTCAAGGGCGGATAGCCGTAGCTGTTGGGCCCGTTGATTTCGAGCGTCCCGTAATCGAAGGGCAGCTCGCGCAGGGGGAACGAACCCACTCCGCTGGTGGCCAGATTGAAAGGCGCTTTGCTGGCCGTCTTGGCCCAATGCATGTATTCCGAATATTTATGACTCACGGCGTCGCCGGCTCCAATACAAATATACGGGGATACCGGTGAGCAGAATCAACCAGCCCTTCACCGAATTCCCCGGGTCGGCCCACACCGTGCTTGCCACAATGGTCACGCACGCCACCACGAACAGCGCCGTGGTATACGGATGGCCCGGCACTTTGTGGACGCCCGCGGGCGTCGCGCTGCCTTCGCGGCGCCGGAACACGAACAACGATGCCGCCACCAGCGCGAAGAGGATGAAATCCACCGCTACTTCGTAGTTGAGAATTTTCTCGTAGGTCCCCAACAGCGCCGTCGCCGTGGCGGCCAGCCCCTGCGCCACGATGGCCGCCGCGGGCACCGCCGTGCGCTTCGAAAGCCGCCCCAGGGTCGCGAAGAACAGGCCGTCGCGCGCCATGGCGTAATACACACGCGGGGCCGTCAGAATGCTCTGGCTGAGGAACCCCAGGGTGGAGACCGCGATCCCCACTGCGATCCACAGCGCGCCCGCATCGCCCAGCGCCGCCCGCATCACCGCCGTGGCCGGAGTGCGCGTGGCCGCGAGGATAGCCGGACCGGGATGCGCCCGCAACAGCGCGTTGATGGCCCCGCCGACCATTACCGCGGCATCCACCTCGCCGTGTTCCATGGCGGCCAACGATTTTGCGCCGACGCCGATCCCGACCGCGCTGACATCCGCCGGCCGCATCCCATTCGCCGCCAGCAG
>CAZARO010001353.1:0-1929 GCA_964487165.1 uncultured Solibacteraceae bacterium
CCATGCTGATGACCGCGGCGGGCACGGTGGCGCCGGCGCGCGTGCTGGTGATTGGCGCGGGCGTCGCGGGTCTGCAGGCCATCGCCACGGCGCGGCGGTTGGGCGCGGTGGTGAGCGGCTACGACATTCGCGCCGCAGTGAAGGAACAGATCGAGAGCCTGGGGGCGCGCTTCATCGTCCTCAACGTGGAAGCGGGCGGCGCAGAGGATAAGGGCGGATACGCCAAGGCGATGGGCGAGGATTTCTATCGCCGCCAGCGCGAGGCCATGGGCGGCGTTCTGGCGGAGCAGAACGTGGTCATCTCGACAGCCGCTGTCCCCGGTAAGAAAGCGCCCATTCTGATCACGCGCGAGATGGTGGAACGGATGGCGCCCGGGTCGGTAGTGGTGGACATCGCCGCCGAGCGGGGCGGCAACTGCGAGTTGACCAAGCCCGGCGAGACCGTAATCCACAATGGCATCAGCATCTTGGGACCGGTCAATCTGCCGTCCGCCGTGCCGTATCATGCCAGCCAGATGTACGCCAAGAACATCGCCACATTCCTGAAATACCTCATCGGCAAAGATGGCAACCTGGCGCTCAATCGCGACGACGAGATCGTGCGCGAAACGCTGGTGACGCACGCCGGCGAAGTGGTCCACGCCAAAGTACGCGAATTAATGGGGCTGGCGGCGCCGCAAGCGGTGTGAAGTAGGGCAGGCTGGCAGCCTGCGGCCGATTGGCAATCGGCCCGGCGGCAGTTTGCGCAGGAGGGAATCTATGGATCTTTCCATCGGACTATTCGTATTTATGCTGGCGACCTTCGTCGGCCTGGAGATCATTCGCAAGGTCTCGCCCCTGCTGCATACGCCGCTGATGTCGCTCACCAATGCGATCTCGGCCATCTCCGTGGTGGGCGCGATCCTGATTACCGGAGCGGAAGGCGCCACCACGCTGAGCAAGGTGCTGGGCTTCATCGCCATTACGGCCGCGGTGACTAACATCGTCAGCGGCTTCCTGATTACCGACCGCATGCTCAAGATGTTCAAGAAGCGCGAGGAAAAGAAGTAATGGCGCACCTGGGAAGCTATCTCTACATCGTCTCGGCGGCGCTCTTCATTCTGTCCCTGAAGTGGATGAACTCGCCGGCCAGCGCGCGCCGCGGAGTTTTCGCCGGCGAGACCGGCATGCTGCTGGCCATCGTCGCCACCGTGCTGGCGAACCGCATTTTTAACTGGGAGTGGATCCTGGCGGCCTTCTTCATCGGAACCGCCGTCGGCATTCCCATCGCCTACATCATGCCCATGACGGCGGTACCGCAGCGGACCGCGATGTCGCACGCCTGCGGTGCGCTGGCGGCAGCGCTGGTGGGCACGGCGGAATTTTATCGCGCCGACCGGCTGCACGAAACGCTGCCGAAATTCGTGCTGGTGGCGTTGGTGCTCGAAACGCTGCTCGGCTTCCTGACGTTTACCGGAAGCCTCATGGCCATGGGCAAGCTGCAGGAAGTGCTGCCCCAGCGGCCTATCACGTATCGCAATCAGAACACCGTCAACTTCACCCTCTTCGCCATCGCGGCGGGGCTGGGCGTACGGCTGGTTCTCGTCCCCACGGACACCTGGATCTTCCCGATTTTCGCCGGCCTGGCGCTGCTGTTCGGCGTGCTGCTGATCATTCCGATCGGCGGCGCGGACATGCCCACCGTGATCGCGCTGCTGAACTCGTATGCCGGGTTGTCCGCCAGCGCGATGGGATTTGTGCTGAACAACAAGCTGTTGATCGTGGCGGGCGCGCTGGACGGATCGTCCGGGTTCATTCTCTCGATCATCATGTGCCGGGCCATGAACCGCTCCTTCACCAACGTGCTGTTCGGCGCGTTCGGGCAGATTCAAGCGTCGCAAGCGGCCAAGGAGCAGCGCTCCGTGCACAGCGCCAGCGCGGAGGAAGCGG
>CAZARO010001354.1:0-1929 GCA_964487165.1 uncultured Solibacteraceae bacterium
GTTGTCGGCCGCGTCGATGGCCATGGAGCGCACGTGCGTTTCGTCGCTCTTGAAAAAGACCGAGCCTTTGCCGTCGGGCGCCACTTTGTGAATCTCGCCCTCGCCGTTGGGCACGCCACCGGTGGCCACCAGCAGATCGCCCTTGCTGTCGAACAGGAGGGCCCAGATGTATTTGGCCTTGGGGTCGTAAAAGACCTCCGGTTTGCCGCTGCCGGCGATGCGATAGACCTTGCCATCGGGAGCGGTGCCGAAGTAGACGCGATCTTTGGAGTCCACCGCGATGGCGTGAATCTCCAGCGCGTCCAGTTCCGCCACCATCTTGCCCGGTCCGCCCGGCGGAATGCGGAAGAGCTTTGCGCCGGTGCCGCCGGCGGTGTAAAGGTTGCCCTTGGAATCGCGCGCGAGTGCCCACAAGTAGGCCTCGGAAGTGTCGTACAGTTCGTGGGAATGCGGCGCCAGCGAGAGCAGGCCGTCGCTGCGCATGGAGAGCTTGTTGATCACGCCGCGTTCGAAATCGGCATATTCGCCCTGCGTCCAGACCTGCGTCTGTCCCGCGAAAGCCGCCGCGCACGCGATAGCTACCAGCACAACGCACGTACTACCGGTTGTTATTTTCGTCATTGAGGAGAACATTTTTGGCCGCCGATAAACACCGATGAACGCCGATAAAACAATTTCTTCGATCGGCGTTCATCGGCGTTCATCGGTGGCTAATAATCATTTCACGTGGATCCGCAGCGAGTAACTCCCGGTCACCATGTAGTCGAAGGGCAGCACCATCTGCTCGGTGGCGGTTTCCGGCGAGGTCACCAGAGACCGGCTCGACGCCTTCCCCGACTGCATCACGTTGAGTACCGATGAGGGCAGGCTGGGCAGCGTCTTGTCATCGTAATAAGCTGTGGGCGTGGATTCCACCAGCGACACATAGAGCTTATTATTGGACCGCTCCTGATTAAAAAGCGACACCATTTGCGGCAAATCGAGATAGCGGTTGGCCGAGCCCGCCATGTTCTGCATACGATTGACGGTGTCGGCGTCGCTGAGCAGGATGCGATGGTCGCCGCGCGCCAGGCCCTCGGGAATCTTCACCGTGAAGTCGCGCTCGATGCGCTCGCCGCGGTACGGCCGCAGGAAAACCTTCACCGGCACGGTGTCGCCGGCGCGCACCTCGGGATCGGACACCCAGGCGCTGTCGATGGCGGCCACGCGGCGCTCCGGCAGCAGGTCCACCGTTACGTTGACGCTCTTCACGTCGGGAGTATTCACGTTATTCAGGTACAGCCGGTTGAACATGTTGCCCCACCAGGAGGCCATGAGGAGTGGCGCGGGGGTGGGCATCTCGCCGTTGGCCGTCATGGTGGAAAGCGAAATCGGCGGACCGCCGCCCATTTCCACCTTGCCGTTGAGGCGATAGGTGGCCTCGTCGGCAAACTCGTTGAGCTCCGAGAGCGAGTTGTAAAGCGTCAGCATCATCAGGTACGGGGTCCACTTCTGGTGTACGAAGACGTTGAAATGGAAACTCTTCTCGCCCGTCAGCTTTTCCCTGTCGTCGAGCGAGCGCACCTTCACGGTCACCGGGATCATGCCGGAATCGGCGCCCAGCACCCCCATGATGCCGGTGTAGCGATCCTGGTGCAGTGACCCCACGATCTCCGTGGCGTTGGCCATCTTGTTGGGCTGATAACTGGAGGCAAGAGTCATGATGACTTCGCCCTTGCTCATGGGAATATCCACCGGGCCCAGGTTGAAGAAGGGATGGCCGAAGCCCAATACGCGCTTGCCGTCGTTGTACGTCACCGTGCCGAGTCCGGTGACGGCCATATCGCCATCCACCAGCACTCCGGCGATGCTTTCCCCGGGATTGAGCGCGTGCTCCCATCCCGCCGCGGGCTTGTTGCTGTGGATATCGTTGGCCGCGCCTCCCTGCAC
>CAZARO010001355.1:0-1925 GCA_964487165.1 uncultured Solibacteraceae bacterium
GTAGCCCATGGTGTTATCGGGCCAGGCGTTGATGTCGCGGCTCTGGCCGGTGCGACGGTCCTGGCGGGTGATCAGGCCGTCATAGGAGCCGGCGTAGACAATCTGCGAATCGCGCGGATCGGGCGCGATCCAGCCGCTCTCGCCGCCGCCCACGTCGTACCAGTCGCGCTCCGTGATTCCGCCCGCGGCCGTGCGGCTGGCGGTGCGCACGGTGGTGTTGTCCTGCTGCGCGCCGTAGATGTTGTAAGGGAAATCGTTGTCCAGCGCCACGCGATAGAACTGCGCGGTGGGCTGATTCATGATGCTCGACCAGGTGCGTCCGCCGTCGTAGGTGATGTTGGCGCCGCCGTCGTTGCTCTCGATCATGCGCTGCGGATCGCTGGGGGCGATCCACAGGTCGTGATTGTCGCCGTGCGGTGTGACGATAGAGGCGAAGGTGCGGCCGCCGTCGATGGAGCGGTACATGCCGGTGTTGAGCGCGTAGACGGTATTGGCATTCTGCGGATCGGCGAAGATGTGGCTGTAATACCAGGCGCGCTGGCGCAGGATGTTCTGGTCGTTGACCTTGGTCCAGTTGCGGCCGCCATTGTCGGAGCGGAAAACGCCGCCCTCGGCCGCTTCCACCAGCGCCCAAAGGCGCTCCGGGTTGGCCGGTGACACGGTGATGCCGATGCGCCCCAGCACGGTGCGGGGGAGGCCGGGAGAGCGCGAAATATCGGTCCAGGTATCGCCGCCGTCGGTGGACTTAAAAAGGCCGCTGCCGGGGCCGCCGCTATCGAAGTGATAGGGATTGCGGCGCACCTGCCAAAAACTGGCATAGAGCACGCGCGGATTGGAGGGGTCCATGGCGAGGTCCACCGCGCCGGCATCGGGGCCGCGCGTGAAAACCTGTTTCCAGGTGCCGCCGCCGTCGGTAGAGCGATACACGCCGCGCATTTCATTGGGCCCCCAGAGATGGCCCAGCGCAGCGACATACACAATGTCGGGATTCCTGGGATGGATGCGCACGGCGCCGATAGTCTGGCTGTCCTGCAGCCCCACGTTATGCCAGGTTTTGCCGCCGTCCACGGACTTGTAGACTCCGTCGCCGTTGGAGGCGTTGCCGCGGACGCAGGATTCGCCCGTCCCCACATAGATCACGTTGGGGTCGGAATCGGCCACGGCGATGGCGCCCACGGAACTGGTTTTCAACCGGCCGTCGGTAATCGGGAGCCACGATCCGCCGCCATCGGTGGTCTTCCACACGCCGCCGCCCACGCCGCCGAAGTAGTAGACGTTGGGCTGCGAGGGAACGCCCGTAACGGCGACCACGCGGCCTCCGCGAAAGGGCCCCACCAGGCGGAAACGGAGCGATTGGGAAAGGTCGGGTGTCTGCGCGGAGAAGAGCGCCGGAAGCGCGAGTAAAAGGGCCAGGCGAAGAAGCTTCATAGAGTCAAATACTACCAGATGTAGCACAGGGCGGGCAGAGCGGCAGGCTTTCGGCTCTTGGCCGTCGGCTGTCGGCTTCAGAGGCTCGCGCCGGGGCGGATAGACCCGGGATTGCCGTGGCCGGCAAGGACGCTGGTGTTTGGCCGTGCAGGGAAAAAGGCCGACGCGGGTCCATTTTAGTGTTGAGAAATTTAAAGTTGTGGTTTAAAATTCTCAACATCAAAAATAGGGCTAACGCGTCAAGGCCTTTCGGGAATGTTTGAGAAATTTAAAGTTCCAGTTTATAATTCTCATATGCGATTTGTAGCCCGAGCCATCCTCCCGGAAGTGCTGCAGGCGACGCGCCATTATCCGGCCGTGGTGATTACCGGGCCGCGGCGCGCGGGGAAAACCTGCCTCCTGCGCCACGCCTTCCCGCGCGCCCGCTACGTGCTGCTGGAAGACCCGGACTTGCAGGCGCGCATCCGATCCGACCCGCGCACCTTCCTGGACGAACT
>CAZARO010001356.1:0-1923 GCA_964487165.1 uncultured Solibacteraceae bacterium
CGCCCCTGGCACAGCGGGGAATTGAGCCTCACGGCAAAAGACCTGACAGGCCGCGAGGTGATGGAGGGCTATCCGGAGTTATCCACCGTGGCCATTCCGATTCGGCGGACGTTCGTGTTGAAGTGGACGCAACGTTTTTGACGCGCGGAGGAGATTTGAGACCGGGATCTCATTTCGGACGTTGGGCCGCTGTTCTGAGTCTGCTGGCCGTCTCCGGCATCCCGCTGCAAGGGGGAGCGGACGCGGAGGACGAGCTGAAGTGCGCCACCTTGTTGGCCTTCGTACAGAACGCCCACTGGATGGAGCCACCCACCGCCAACAGTCCTCTCACCGTGGGGGTGGCGGGCCGGGTGGCGTTTCTGCGGTTGCTGCGCGCCGGCATGGAGGGCAAGACGGTGAACGGGCACCCGCTCCAGGTAGTGGAAATGAGAGTGCCGGCCGATCCCAACTGCTGCCAGGTGCTTTATTTTGCCACCGACAAGCTGGCGGAAATCAAGTCCGTCCTGCAGGCTTTCAGTTCCGCGCACGTCCTTACCATCGGCGAGACCGACGGCTTTCTGGATCAGGGTGGGGCCGTGAACCTGTTTCTGCTGGACGGCCACATGGCCTTTGAAGCCAGCCTGGGGGCGCTGGGCCGCGCCGGCATCGAGATCAGCTCCAAGCTGCTGCGCTTCGGCCAGATCCGCGACCGGGGGAAAGGCAGGCAGGCGCAATGAAGCGCTACACCTCGCTGCGCTGGAAACTCACCTGGCTGATCGCCGGCGGCAGCATGGTAACGGCGGTTATTGCGGCGGTGGGGTTCTCCTGGGTCGACCTGCGGCGCTTCTGGCAGCACACTAATTCCGAAGTGGCGGCCATCGCGGCCGTGGTGGCCAGCCAGGTGGCGCCCGCCATCACCCTCGAGGACAAGCCGGCGGCCGCCGAAATTCTCGCTTCCCTGGCGGCGGACAGCCTGGTGGAGCACGCCATTCTGTACGACGCCCGGGATCGATGCTTCGCCTCATACTACCGTGACGCCTCGCCGGAGTCCGCGGGCGGCTGCACGCCCAAGCCGAGGGACGGAATCGGGTATCGGGCCAATACCCTGGTGCTGGCCCGCCCGGTGGCGGTAGAGGGCGACCGTCTGGGAACGCTGGTGCTGGCCGCGCGCGTGCCCACCCTTGGCGCCGCTTTAGGCCAGTACATCGGCAGCGCCGGGCTGATCTTTTTTCTCAGCCTGGTGGTGGCGGCGATGGTGGCCATGGCGCTGCAGGCGCGCGTGTCCAAACCGGTATTGGCGATTGCGCGCGTAGCCCAGCGGATCGCGCAGACGCACCGCTTCAACGATCGCGTGGCAGTGGCCTCTTCCGACGAACTGGGCGTGCTGGCTGAATCGTTCAACAGCATGCTGGCGGAAATCGAGCAGCGCGACGGGATGCTGTTGGAGCACCGGCGTCAGCTGGAGGAAGAGGTGGAGGAACGCAATCGCGTCAACAGCGAACTGCGTATCGCCAAGGAAAAGGCGGAAGATGCCGCGCTGCTGAAAAGTCAGTTCCTGGCCAACATGAGCCACGAAATCCGCACCCCCATGAACGGCGTGGTAGGGATGATCAGCCTGGTGCTGGATCGGTCGACCGACCCCGAAGACCGCGAGCAATTGACGGTGGCGCAGACCGCGGCGCAGTCGCTGGTCAAGCTGCTCAACGAAATTCTGGACCTCTCGAAGATCGAGGCCGGCAAGATGACCCTGGAAACCATCGATTTCGACCTCTCCAACATGGTCGAAGAGGCGCTCCGCATGTTTCAGATCCCGGTCCGCGAGAAACATCTGACGCTGGGTTGGGAATGCCAAGCGAACTGCCCGAAGTGGGTGCGCGGAGATCCCGTGCGGCTGCGGCAGGTGCTCATCAATCTGCTGGGCAATGCGGTGAAGTTCACGGCGCA
>CAZARO010001357.1:0-1919 GCA_964487165.1 uncultured Solibacteraceae bacterium
TTCCAGCCCCACGGCAGGCGCAGCGTCCACACCCGCCCGTGCGAGCGGAACAGCGTGCAGAACGCGCCGAACTGGAACCACCGCACGTACAGTTCGCCGGTCAGCTCCGCGGTGGGAACGAAGCCGCCGATGTCCGTGCCCCAGTAGGGGATGCCGGTAAGCCCGCAGTTGATGCCGATGGGCACCTGATTCCTGAGCGTCTCCCACAGCGAGCTGACGTCGCCCGACCATAGGAACGCACCGTAGCGCTGCATGCCCGCGGCGCCGTTACGATGGAGCGCGAAAGGCCGCTGGCCGGGCCGGTCGATCTGCGATGCTTCCCAATACATGCGATTGCGCACCAGCCGCGACGGCAGATTGAGCGCGTCGCCCTCGTCTGGCCACCACCCATCGACGCCGGTTGCCAGCACCGGGCGATGCATTTCCCAATAGCAGGCCGGCTGCGTTTCGGCGCGCCGCTGCGGGTCGCAAGCGTCTTTCATGGTGCCCGCCATTTCGCGGATGCCGGTGGGATAGGCCACGTGCAGCACCACTTTGAAATGCTCTTCGTGGAGCTGGTCGAACATCGCCTTCGGGTCCGGCATCACCTTCTGGTTGAAGGCGAATTCACCGTTGTTGGTGTTCCAGCCGGAGGGGCAGAAGCCCGTGCCCAGGTAGATCAAGGTGTCGCAGGGCAGCTTCTTTTCGCGGAACGTTTTGGCTTCGTTCAGGATCTCCGCGCGGCTGCCCAGGGTGCGGTGCGACTGCTGGTACCCGAAGCTCCAGAGCGGCGGCAGCTCGGCGGAGCCTGTGAGCAGAGCATACTCGGCCATGACGGTCGCGGGCTCTGCCGACACCACCAGGAAAATATCCAGGGGCAGGGAAGCGCCGGCATTCGGCAGGAACTTGCCCTCCTCGCCGGTAAGATCGAAGCGCCCGAACGGCTGGTGGAAATACATCGCCCATCCCGCCGTCGAGATCAGCCAGGGAATCGGCACCCGGCTGCCGAAGGTGCGCAGATTGTAACCGCTCGATCCGCTGAACATGCGGTCCGTGTTGCCGCGGCGGTCGAATTGCGGACCGCCTTCGCCCATCCCGAAGATGGGCGCGCCGCCGGTGGCGAAGGAAACCGCGCCCGTTTCCTTGTCGATGCGGATAGCGGCCTTCCCCACCGTGAAGGACAGCGGATCGGGCGTGAACTCGACCGTCAAGCTGCCGAGTCTCACCGCCCGCGCGGCGGCCGGTCCGCGCAAGGTTGCGGCGGGAGCGCCCCAGCTCTCGCGCACCAGCGTGCCGTCGCCGATGACCGCGACGGCCCTGCCATCGCGGATGGGAAGCACGCTCAGCCGCACGGTGTGCGCGCTCACCGGCGCGACCTGGACTTCCACATCCTGCCCGGCGACGCGCAGACCGGTCTCGGCCGCTCGGGCCCGGCCGGCGAGCCATGCCGCGCCGATGCGGCCCACTGCCTGGCGCCGCGATATGGTTTCCCCTCTGCGCACGCTACTTCCTCTGCTGTCGCCTCAAGAATAAGGCCTGTTCCCGCCTATCTTCGCATGGTTTGGGCGAGGTAGCGTTTCGTCGCCGTGGCAATCGCCCAGTCTCGGCGGTACTTTCGCCAAACCTTGACGTGCTCCTCATCAGTTAGCCCTAAACATTGGGGCGAATGCTCGTTACGAGCTAGATGAAAGGTTGCCTGCGAGGCGAGCCCTTGGCCATTCGACCATGGTTCCGCGTCTTGGGCGGTACCGCGGGCAGCACAAGTTTGGCCAAAGATGAACGCAGATGAACACGGATAAATCGGGTGCACCCCTTGGGTGCATTTCGCGGGCTGAAGCCCGCGCCACCGAGATGTGTCGATCCGCCTGGTGGGGTGGGCTTCAGCCCGCCAGTTAAACAGAGCGTCATAAGTATTTGCGCATCCGCTCCCTGACGGTCAC
>CAZARO010001358.1:0-1919 GCA_964487165.1 uncultured Solibacteraceae bacterium
CAGAATCGCGGAACCCAGCACTTTGCCCGTGCGCCGCGCCGCCGAATGCGCCGCCCGCGACAGCCACAGCACATTACCCGGCACATGTGCCAGCGCCGAGACCGCCATCAGCGACGACAGCGTGAAGACCGTCCGGTTCTGCTCGCGCGCGGTGCGGCGCAACTCGCTCCAGATTCCTTCCAGCCGCTCCCGCGTGGGAACGCGCTTGGGCGGGATCTTCTGCGCTTCCTGGCGGAAAACGGCCCATTCGCGCCGCAGGCCGGCGATATCCACCGGCGGCAGATTCAGCGTCCGCGCCAGGTGCGAGCTGGTTTTCTCCAGGCCGTCGAGCATCTGCTCCATGGTTTCGAAATGCGCCCCGGGCTCCAGCAATCCTTCCTCCGTGAGCGCCTGCGATATCTCGCGGATGAGCGTGTTGCCGGCCCCGGTGACATCGGCCAGCGCGGCCAGCACCCACACCGGCGAGGCATTGAAACTTAGAATGCCGAGTAACTCGATGCCGTGGCTGGCGGTGCGCTGTAGTAAGAAGTTTTGGGCCAGATCATCCTGGGTAGGATAGGCGCCTTCCACCTGCCCCACTTCCTCGATCAGGAATCGCAGCGTAACTTCCACCATGGTGCGATAGAGCGTGCTGCGGCGGAGGCTCGCCGGCACCACCACCTCGCCGACTTCACGCAGCAGGCCGCCGGAGAGCGCTCCGAGCGAGCGCAACACGCGTTCCGGCAGCGACAGGACGTACCGATAGGGGCTGGATGCGGTCACTCTCCCATTGTCGGTCAACCGCGACAGCTCAAGTGGCGGAACGTTCCCGCTCTTGGAGAAGCTTCCAGAACGACTCCGCTTCCGGGTATCCCGGGCGGAGCTTTAAGGCCTGCTCCAAATCGCGGCGTGCCTGCGGCAGATTGGGCCGGTAAAGCAAATGATAGACGCCCACGAACAAATGCGCCCGCGCGTCGAGCGGCCGCAGGCGCGCGATACGCTCGGCGATTTCCGTGGCTTCGTCGAACATTTCGAGCTGGTGGTATTCCGCGGCGAGAAAATCGAGCCGGGTATCGTCCGAGGGGTCGGCTGCGATCTCCTGCTGGAGGATCTCGATATAGCGGTGGTTCTTTTGCCGCCGCGCGTCTGCATCCTGCGCGAACCTGTGATCGATGCGGATGGCCGTGCGAATCAGTTGTCCGCCGCGCGCCAGAATGGAAGCGTCGACGGTCTCATGGACGCGCCCGCGGTAGCGTACGCATGGAAGGTTGGGGAAGAGCCGGACCACGAAGTCCGTGAAGGATTTCTGGGGCGTCGGCTCACCCGGAGAGATGGCGAGGTTGTGCCGCTCCAGAAAATATCCTGCGTTACGGTCTTCCGTCACCAGCCGTTCGATCGCCGGGGCGCCGGCGGCGTCCAACGTCTCGTCCGCGTCGAGCATCAGGATCCATCGTCCGCGCGCGTGGCTGATGGCGCAATTGCGGGCGGCTGCGAAATCGACCGTGGTGAAATCGAAGGGGATCACTTGCGCCCCGTATCGGTGAGCGATGGCTGGCGTCCGGTCGGTGGAACCAGTGTCCACGACGATCAACTCGCCGGCCAGGTGGCGTACCGAATCGAGGCACTTCGGAAGATCGCGCTCCTCGTTCTTCACGATCATGCAGAAGCTAAGCACATTCGATGATACCCCTTGTAGGGCCGGGCGGCACTCGGCGCCGGGCGGGTTACCAACCTGCCCCACTGGGCTGCACCAGGCGCCGCCGGTCGTCAGCTTACAATAGAAGCAGGGTGGGGAAATACTTCGTTCAAAATTTCGGATGCCGGGCCACCCAGGCCGACGGTGCCGCTCTCGAATCGCAACTGGCGGCCAAGGGGCTGGAAGTGGCGGAAGAGCGCGCCGGCGCGGACCTGGTGGTGCTCAACACGTGCACCGTCACCTC
>CAZARO010001359.1:0-1918 GCA_964487165.1 uncultured Solibacteraceae bacterium
CCACTTCCAGGCCTGGCTGCGCATTGCGGGCGCGAATTCCGCCCTTGTGCAGCTCAATGGCCCGCCGCGCAATGGAAAGCCCCAGGCCGATGCCGCCGCTCGAACTGTCGCGCGATTTTTCCACCCGGTAGAAGGCATCGAACAGGCGCGGCAGAGCTTCTTCGGGCACGCCCGGTCCGTGATCGCGTACATCCACCACGGCGCTGCCGTTGCGGCGTGCCAGCGTGATTTCCACCGCCGTAGCCGGGGGCGAATAACGGATGGCGTTGCGGATCACGTTTTCCATGGCGCGGCGCAACAGCTCCGCATCGCCTTCTATGGTGACCGGCTCGCCTGGGCGGTATTGCAACTGGCACCCGCGCGCCGAGGCCTCGATGGTGGATTCGTCCACCAGCTGTTGTACTAATTCGTCCAGTCGTACACGGTCGCGGCGCAGAGAACGGGGGTCGCCCTCGGCGCGGGTCACCTGCAGCAGCAGGTTCAGTAGGGCGTTCAGGCGGTCGGATTCCTTTTGGATACGGTTGAGCGCGGCTTCCAGATCTTCGCCCGAACGGGCCAGCTCCACGGCCACGCCCAGGCGGGCCAGCGGCGATCGCAACTCGTGCGAAATGTCGAGCAGCAGCCGCCGTTCGGCCGCCAGCAGGGTCTCAATGCGGCCGGCCATGCGGTCGAAAGTGTTGGCCAGTTGGCCCAGTTCGTCGCCCCGGCTGGAGCCTACTCGCGCCGTGAAATCGCCGCCGCCGAAACGTTCCACGGCCTTCTGCAGGGCGCGCACGGGGCTCGAGAGGTGCAGCGCCAGCCAGTAGCACAGCAGCACCGCCGCGCCCAGGAAGAACAGGTGCTCGGGCGTGAGGAAAGAGGGCGCCAGGGAAGTGCGCGGAACGATGAAGAAGAACCAGTAGCGCCCGTCTTCGGAGGCGCGCGCCAGGGTGGCGACGCCCACCGGAATGAAGCGATAAAGCGTCAACCCGGGGGCGCCCAGGCGCGCGCGGCGCACCAGGTTGGAGCGGTCCTGCCCGGTGAGCACGTCGCGCCCCTTCTCGTCGGCCAGGATGCCCTCAGCGTCGTAATTGCGGTGCAGGGTCTCGAGGAAGGCCTGCAATTCGGGCCGTCCGCCGGTCTCGTACGCGGTGCGCGCCTCCTCCAGTTGGAACCGCATCAGCCGCGACCAGGGCGCGCGCTCATCGGTATCGTTGGGATTCATGCTGAGCGCCGAAATGAAGGCCGAGCCCACCAGCGTGATGAGCATGGTGCAGCCGAACCAGGCCAGAATCTTGGCGAACAGGGAGTTCATTTGGTGCCGGCGTCTTCGGGCGAACGGGCAAACTGGTAGCCCACGCCGCGGATGGTCTTGATGAGCGCCTCGCCGTTTTCCAGTTTCTTGCGCAGGTGGCTGATGTGCATGTCGAGCGAGCGGTCGAAGGGCGTAGCTTTGCGGCTGTAGAAGTTCTCCATGAGGGCATCGCGCGAGAGGACGCGGCCGGCGGAGCGCATCAGCAGTTCCAGGATGTCGAACTCGAAGGTGGTGAGTTCCACCGGCTTGCCGTTGGAGAAGGCTTCGCGCGTGCCGGGGTCGAGCAGCACGCCGTTCAATTCCACGCGGCTCGAAGGGGCCGGCGGACGGGGCGCATAGCGCCGCAGGATGGCGCGGATGCGGGCCGCCAGTTCTTTCGGGTTAAAAGGCTTGGCGAGGTAGTCGTCGGCGCCCAGTTCGAGCCCCACGATGCGGTCCACGTCCTCGCCGCGGGCGGTAAGCATCAGCACCGGGACCTTGCTCTGCTGGCGCAGCCGCTTGAGAATTTCGAAGCCGTCGATGCCGGGCAGCATGACGTCGAGAACCACCAGGTCGGTCCCCGGCCGAAAAGCCATCTCCAGGCCGAGGTGCCCCTCGTGGGCGCATTCCACGGTAAAGCCCTCG
>CAZARO010001360.1:0-1916 GCA_964487165.1 uncultured Solibacteraceae bacterium
CACTCTGCCGGCTCATCTCGGAGACCAGGGTCAAAGTCACCGGCTCATCGGGAGGATCGGTGGGCACGGCCGTGACCGAGAAACTGACTAACCGCCCCGGCAGCGGCCGCAGCTTCACCTCGCGGGCCTCCTGTTCGATCTCCACATCCACCGGCCGGGCTTGATCCGCTGTCTCCGTCTCCTGCGCGAAGGTGGGTTTGTAGCCGATCCCGTCGAGCAGTTTGCCTACGCTGCGCACCAGGTAACTGCCCGGCAGCAGGCCGTAGATGCGGTATACGCCGCGCTCGTCGGCAGTCGCATTGGCCACCAGTTGCAGCGGGCGGGTATCGCGGTAAGCAGCCACCTGGAACTCCGGTTGGCCGACATCGTTTTCGTCGACGACCGTGCCGCCGATGGCCCCGAAACGCATCATGCGGATGGTCACGAACTGGGATTCGGAGTCCGTGACGGTAAGCGGCATCCCCGCCGAATTCCAGCGCTTCTGGCCGTAGTAGGCGGTGACGAACGGAGCGCGCGTGGCTTGCAGGATATAGATGCCCGGCGCCGTTCCGCCGAACTCGAAGAGGCCGTAACGGTTGGTGCGCCCCGTCATGCGAATGCCGGCCGAGCCCGGAACGGGTTCCAGCAACACGCTGGCGCGCGCCAGCGGATGGCCGGTCTGATTTTCCACTACGGTGCCGCGAATTACCGCGGCGTGAAGCATGCCGGCGAGCAGCGGCAGCGACAGCCAGATCCGCATAGTCTTGCAGGTATGACGGCGCCGGTGGCCGCGGAGTGCAGGATAATTATGAAAGATGAGTGCACGCGATTGGAGCACCATCGGCGCGAGCGCTTCCCTGCCCCGATGGTTCCGGTGGGCCACTCCGCCACTGCTGGTACCTCTGGCCGCCATGGCCTGGATGGCAATCAATTGGAACCGCATTCCGCTTCGCTATGCGACCAGTTTCGACGGTGATGGGCGGGCGACTGGCTGGACTACACGCACGCCGCTGCATGTTTTCGGATTCCCAGTCTTCGCCGAGGGGCTGGCAGCGCTCCTGGTGGGCCTCGCTTTAGGAATCTGGTACGGCTCCCGGCGGCCATCGGCCGGTTCGCCCATGGAGAAGGCTCCGCTGGCCATGGCGTACCTGATGAGCCTGATATTTACCGCCACCGGGCTGGTGCCCGTGATGCAACTCCCTATTTGGCTGTTAGTCATAATGATTCCCCCGCTGGCGCTGGGGACGATCGTGTATATGATTTACTCGCAGGCCAAGGCGCGCCAAACCGCTGTGGAAACATCGGCGGACTCCTCGATCTTTGTGCCCGCGAAAATAGGTAAAGGCTACTCGTTCAACATGGCGAATCCCTGGTCCCGCCGGCTGTTGGCGGGTTTGTTCCTGGGAATCGGACTGCTGATCGCGTTTCTGGTGTGGTCGATGCAATAGTGGGGCAGGATGGCATCCTGCGGCCGATTGGTAATCGGCCCGGCGCGGCCTATTCACGGCCGTCCAGGGCGGGTTACCAACTGTTACCAACCCGCTGCAGGTTGCCAACCTGCCCTACTGCGCCGGGATGGCCACTGGACGGACCGTCTGCCGGCCCAATGCCTCCAGCTTTACGAGCGTCGCGCTGGCGTCGAATCGATCGAGGAAGCTGGCATCGTTGAGCGCGGCTGGATTCACGTCTTCCCATGCCAGCAAACGGTATTCGCCCGGAGGATTATTCTCGAAGAGAAACTTGCCCCTTTCATCGGCAAACCCGGTGCGAACTTTGGCCAGCGAGCTGTCTTTGGGCGCCAGCGCGAGGGCCGCGCCGGCCACCGGCTTGCCCTGGCGATCCACCACCGTGCCTTCCACAATCGCCGCGCTGGAACTGAGGACGATTTCGAAGGGCTGCCCAGTGGTCAGATCCGCGCCGCCCACGGGAATCTCGCG
>CAZARO010001361.1:0-1912 GCA_964487165.1 uncultured Solibacteraceae bacterium
GAGGGCACAGAGGTGGCAGAGGCCACAGAGGGAAGATCCTCTGGGGGATCGGCGTTTCAGTGCCTTCGGTTCGCGAGAATCGTCGCGGCTTGCGAGGATGCTGACCGTTAGGAGTGCAGAGCGGCAAACCGCAACCAAAAGAATATTCACCACAGAGCCGCAGAGACACGGAGAGAAACAAAGTCAAGACCGGAGGGCACAGAGGTGGCAGAGGCCACAGAGGGAAGATCCTCTGGGGGATCGGCGTCTCAGCGCCTACGGTTCGCGAGCATCGTCGCGGCTTGCGAGGATGCTGACAGTTAGTAGGGCAGATAAGACCAAGACTTGTTTTCTCCGTGCCCATCCGTGTCCGTCCGTGTCTCTGGGGAGCTGGCCGTGCGCCTGATCTTTCTCGGAACCCCCGCGTTCGCCGTGCCTACTCTGGAGCGCATCGTGGCCGCCGGCCATAGCGTACTCACCGTGGTGACGCAGCCCGACCGTCCCCGCGGGCGCGGACAGAATGCCGCCCCGCCCCCGGTAAAGCAAGCCGCGATGCGCCTCGGCCTGCCGGTGTACCAGCCGGAGCGCGTACGCCGTCCCGAAGCCGTCGAGTTTCTGCGCGCGATTCCGGTGGACGCCATGGTGGTGGTGGGCTACGGCCAGATCATTCCGCAGAGCATCATCGACATGGCGCCGCTCGGCATCGTCAACGTGCATGGCTCGCTACTGCCGCACTACCGCGGCGCGGGGCCCATCCAGTGGGCCATCCTCAATGGCGAAACGCGCACCGGCGTCACTACCATGCGCATCGATGCGGGGCTCGATACCGGCGACATGCTGCTCAAGGCCGAAACCGCCATCGGGCCTGACGAGACTGCCGTGGAACTGGGCCAGCGCCTCGCCGTGATGGCCGCGGACTTACTGGCCGAGACCCTCGCGGGTCTGGCCGAAGGGCGCATTCTCCCCGAAAAGCAGGATAACGCGCAGGCCACTTACGCGCCGCTCCTGAAGAAGGAAGACGGTCGCATCGATTGGGCGCGCGACGCCGGCGCGATCCACAACCAGGTCCGCGGTTTGCAGCCGTGGCCCGGCGCGTCCACTATATTCCGCGGCCAGGCGCTGCACATCTGGAAATCGCGGCTTTGGAACGGGAGCGCGCCGCCATCCGCAGGTGCGGGCACATTCGCCGGCCTGAAACCGCCGGTGGTGATGTGCGGCACGGGAGCGCTGGAACTGGTAGAGGTGCAGCTCGAAGGCCGCAAGCGGATTCCGGCCGCCGATTTCGCAAATGGCCAGCGATTGATCGAGAATGAAAGCTTAGGAGACCCACGCGCTTGAAGCTTCCGCTCGGCTACCTCTACTCCGCCACCTATGCCGGCATTCGCAAGGTGGAGAAGGACGATCTGGCATTGATTGTCAGCGGCCTTCCCGCCTCAGCCGCCGCGGTTTTCACGCAGAATCGCGTGCAGGCCGCGCCGGTGCGCCTCTGCCGCCGCCACCTGCAGCGCTCGGGCGGACTGGCAGGCGCCATTCTGGTGAACGCCGGTAACGCCAATTGCGCCACCCGCACCGGCGATGCCGTGGCGCTGGCCACTGCGAAAGCCGCCGCCCGTCTGCTGAAACTGCCGCCCGCGCAGGTGCTGCCGGCATCCACCGGGGTGATCGGCGTGGAGCTCGACCCCGCCAGGATCACCGGCGCCCTGCCAGAGCTGGCCGCCGGCTTGCACCCCGACCGTTTCGAGGATGCCGCGCGCGCCATCATGACTACCGACCTGGTGGCGAAGACTGCTTCCGCCGAAGTGAAATTGCGCCGCGGCACGGTGCGCATCGCCGGCATGACCAAAGGCTCGGGCATGATCCAGCCGCTCATGGCCACCACCCTGGGCTTTGTCCTCACCGATGCCGATATTCCGCCGGCACTCCTGCGCACGAT
>CAZARO010001362.1:0-1911 GCA_964487165.1 uncultured Solibacteraceae bacterium
GTCCACGTTGCGCCGTCCCTGCCGGTCAATCCCCGTTTGATTGGTGATGAGGCCGATGCGCTTCCCTGCCAGCGGATGAAATTTCTCTTCGACCAGGACATCGAGGCCCGTGCTGGTAGCGCCGTTGCGCTCGATCTCGCGGCGGATGCCGGCGCCGCTGAGCGTCTCGTTGTAGCCGGTGAGAGTGACGCCGCGCACCGCGATTCCCACCGCCGCCGCCGCGATAGTGGCCACGCGGGCGCGCAGCGGAACCAGCGAGGGCCGGGCATCGGGATGCACGCTGTTGGCCAGCAGGATCACGTAGGTCTTGGTGGAGGGGTCGATCCAGATGGAGGTCCCGGTGAAACCGGTGTGGCCGTAGGAGCCTATGGGGAACAACTCGCCGCGGTTGCTGGAGTAGGGCGAATCGATGTCCCATCCCAGGCCGCGGAGGACCGGCTGATCGGGCGGCGTCTGCGGCTCGGTGAACTTCATTACGGTAAGCGGATTGAAAACGCGGACGCCATCCAGCTCGCCGCCATTGAGCATCATCTGCGCGAAGCGCGCCAGGTCATCGGCAGTGGAGAACAGGCCCGCGTGGCCGGCCACTCCGCCCATGAAGCGCGCAGTAGGGTCGTGGACCACGCCGCGCAGCGGGAGCGAGTTCTTGTCGGGCCGCTCGGTGGGGGCGATGCGCGGGAGCCACGCGGGCGGCGGCAGGAACGTGGTGTCCTGCATACCGAGCGGCTGGAAAATGTTCTGCCGCGCGTACTCGTTCAGCGGCAGCCCGCTGAGGCGATCGATCAGTTCGCCCAGCAGGATGAAGTTGATATCGCTATACACGTGGCGCACGCCCGGCGGATCGGCGGGCCTGGTGGTGTACGCCAGCCGCAGCCCGGTATCGTTGCCGCTCCATTCCGGCTTGAGCGAAACATCGGGCGGCAATCCGGAAAAGTGCGTGAAGAGATTGCGCAGGGTGATGTCGCTCTTGCCGCCTTGAAACTCCGGGATGTAGTCGGTCACCTTATCGTTGAGGCGGAAGCGCCCCTGCTCGAAGAGCTTCATCAGGGACGAGGTGGTGGCGATCACTTTGGTGAGCGAGGCGCAGTCGAAGATGGTGTCCACGGTCATCGCCTCGGCGTGCGGGACCACGGCGCGCTGTCCATAGGCCTTGCGGTAGACCACGTTCCCCTCGTGCCCCACCAGCACCACCGCGCCGGGCAGGCGGTTCTGCTGGATAGCGTCCTCGATCGCGCGGTCGATGGCCGGCCCACCGGAAAAGCTCTGGCCGCAGAGAGCGGTGGCCGCCAGCGCGGCGCAAGCGAACAGCTTCATGGATCTATCATAGCTTTCAGCTGTCAGCTATCAGCTTTCAGCTCCGGCCGGCGTTCTACGGCTCACGGTCCGAACCCTTGTGGGACCACTGAAACTTGAGAGCTTTTCTGGCTGGAACAGGGCATCCAAAGTGGGGCAGGATGGCATCCTGCGGCCGATTGGCAATCGGCCTTCCACCGTATGGATTCGTGCCGGCCGGGCGGGTTGCCAGGGGTACCCTTTTGGTACCGCAGGTTGCCAACTTGCACCACTTTGCTTCTCAAAGTATCAGACTCCATGGATAGCGCCGCAGGCGCGTCAAGGATGCAAAGCCCTCATCTCCGGCGGGCCTTCTACAGGGCGCGTGCAAGGCAGCACGCTTTGTCGGGCGCCCTGCGGCTCACGGTCCGGACCCTCGTGGAGCCAGCTGAAAGCTGTAAGCTGTCATTAATGACTACCCGCACGCTCGTCTGGCTGGGCGGGGCGCTCACGCTGCTCGGAACGCTCTCCGGCTTCCAGCGTCCCTTCCGGGAATACCCGGGCGTGGAGTACCGCCCGGGCAGCATCCCTTTGCCGGCCGCCTGGCAGGAGCGCGACGAGTGGACCTTCGCCCGCCTC
>CAZARO010001363.1:0-1910 GCA_964487165.1 uncultured Solibacteraceae bacterium
CATGTTACTTTCCGAAGAGCACGCGCCGTTCGGCTTGGCATTCGAGGTCGCCCGAAGTCACCGAGCTCAGGCGCAGCAGCACCAGGCGTCGCAGTTCGCGGCGAGCCCAGGCGAGATAGTTGGTCACGCTGGTGACGGGGATGCCGTGTTGCGCGGCGAGGTCGGCGTAACTGGGGCGATCGCCATCGGCCAGGTCGTACTGCGCGAAGATGGCGTACTGCACGTTCTTGGCGCTGGCCTGGCAGAATTCGCGCAAGTCCTCGAGTCCCAGGGCAAACATCTGGCGCTGCCATTCGCGCAGGAAGACGTCTTCCACCGAGGGCGACCCGGCCAGTTCGCGCTCGGCGGCTTCGAAATCGCAGAGTATGGTCGCGCCGCCGCCGCGTTTCAAGCGGTTCGCACGCTCGTCCTGCTTCATCACGAAGTGGTCCAGGCAGCCCTTCAAATAGGTCCGGAAACGGGCCTTGGAAGGGTCGAACCCGGCCAGGATCTGCTGTTCGATGAGGGCCGTAAAGAAGCCTTGAACCAAATCCTTGGCCTCTTCGTTGGAGCGCCTCCACTGGATGCGCACGTGTTTGTACGCCGGCTTCCAATACACCGCCACGATGGCGTCGAGCGCCTCGCGGGCCAGGGTACCGGTGCCTGCCGCACTCCGGATGAGCGAGTGCCGCGTGGTCGGAAAAGGGCGGTGTGCGCCGCCCATCGCGGTATCGGAATCGTAAGGCACTGTCCGGGTTAGACAGTCGCGGCGGAATCCGGCTGTATACAGCCGAAGATATGGCCGTCGAGGTCTTTGAAGTACGCCAGCCAGCCTATGCCCGGTACGGGCATCTTGGGGACGACGCACGAGCCGCCCTGCGACTCGATTTTGGCCTGCGTTTCGTCCAGATGGGGGACCGTGATGACATTGACGCACGGCTGCGCGGGATCTTGCCGCGGCATAAGTCCGCCATTGATGCCGGGCTCGTCTTTGGGCCCGGTGGTGATCATCCAGTAGGGTATGGGGCCGTCCCACTTCTTAAAGGTCCAGCCGAATACGGAAGAATAAAACGCGATGGCGCGCTCGGGGTTGTCCGAGGGGATTTCAAAGTGATCGGGTCTGGGCATCGTAAAAGCCTCCAGACTATTGTTACCCGAACGCGGCCTTTCCTTGTAGAACAGGCGAAACTTTTTTTTCGAGCGGCCTTACATGTACATGCCGCCGTTGACGGCCAGCACGTGTCCGGTAATGTAGGAGGCGTCCTCGCTCACCAGGAATTTCACCGCGGCGGCGATGTCTTCGGGCTTGCCCATGCGTCCCAGGGGCACGGACGCGAGGATTTTTTCCTTCACTTCGTCGGGCAGTACCTTGGTCATATCGGTGGCGATGTACCCGGGCGCGACGGCATTGACAGTAATGTTGCGCGACGCCATTTCCTGCGCCAGAGCTTTGGTAAGGCCGATCAGGCCGGCCTTGGAGGCCGCGTAATTGACTTGTCCGGCGGCGCCCGCCTGTCCCACCACCGACGCGATGTTGACGATGCGGCCCCAGCGGTTGCGCATCATGCCCGGTAACACTTGTTGCGTGCACAGGAACGCCCCCTGCAGGTTGATCTTGAGGACCAGCTCCCAGTCGGCCTGTTTCATGCGGACCGCCAGGCCATCGCGCGTGATCCCGGCGTTGTTCACCAGGACGTCGATGCGGGTCTTGTCGGCCAACACCTTGGCGAATCCCGCCTTGACGGATTCAGCGGACGTCACGTCCAGGTTCAAGGTCATCGCCTCGCCGCTACAGGCGCGGATTTCCTCGGCCACAGCTTCATTGTTCTCGATCTCGGGCGACGCCACTACGATATCGAAACCCGCGCGGCACAAAGTCAATGCAATCGACCGGCCGATTCCACGGCTCGCGCCGGTAACGAATGCAACAC
>CAZARO010001364.1:0-1909 GCA_964487165.1 uncultured Solibacteraceae bacterium
ACGTGGTCTGATAAGCGCCCGGCGTAACCGGAAAATCGGGCGAATAGGTGAGGCCTGCGACATAGGTGTTGCCTTGCGCGTCGGATGTCACCGCCAGGGCCATGTCCTGCCCGCTGCCTGCCAGGATGGTGGAGAAGGTCGTTCCGGCGGCATGGGCGGTGCTCGCGAAAATGCAAAGAAGGATCAGGATTTGCGCCAGCCCGGATTTCCGACGCGCCACGCCGGATGACAAAATGGGAACTCTACCGGCTGCGCTGTTGCAGATCGACACAGCAGTCGGACAAAACGAGCCCACACGTTGGCACCGGTACATGCAAAAGCTCCTTTATTCCTGGATAGCCGATCCCGGATGTCGCCACCTTTAAGCAGTGTTGATGCCAAAGTCAGCGCGCACCGATCGGCAGGCATGCAGACCGGCACTGGTCCCCTGCCCGTGTTTCGTGTGGTGCGAAGCGCCGTCGCGCCCGGAGGGCGGACGCGTGCAGCCATTTGTGTTCCCCCGGCTCTCTGCGCCACTATAGAAATGAATGGCAACCGCTACTCTTACCCAATTCCGCAATGAGTCTATAACCGATTTCTCCCAGCCCGCCAACCGGCGCGCCATGGAGGAAGCCCTCAAAAAGGTCCACGCCGAGTTCGGGCGCGAATACCCGCTGCGCATCGGCCACCAGCAGATCTCTACCGGCGACAAGCTGATTTCCGTCAACCCTTCGAACACCGGCGAGGTGGTCGGCATTCATCACAAGGCCACGGCCGAACTGGCCAACCGCGTGGTGGAAGAATCTTACGCCGCCTTCCCCGCATGGGCCACCACTCCGGAAAAAGAGCGCGTCCGCATGACCGTGGAACTTGCCCGCCTCATCCGCCTACGCAAGTTTGAATTCGATGCCTGGCTGGTCTACGAAGCCGGCAAAACCTGGCCCGAGGCTGACGCCGATGTCTCCGAGGCCATCGATTTCTGCGAGTACTACGCCCGCGAAATGGAGCGGCTCGCCGGCCCGCAACCGGTGGTCCAACTGCCCGGCGAGCATGACGAGATGATATACATCCCGCTGGGCGTCGGGGTGGTGATTCCGCCGTGGAATTTCCCGCTGGCCATCATGGTGGGGATGACCGTGGCCTCGCTGGTCACCGGCAACGTGGCCATCGTCAAACCCTCCAGTGAGACTCCGACTATCGGTGCCAAATTCGCCGAAGCGCTGCTCGAAGCCGGATTCCCGCCCTCCAGTTTCACGCTCCTCACGGGCAGTGGCGCGGCCGTGGGCGACGTGCTGGTGCAGCATCCCAAGACGCGCTACATTTCCTTCACCGGCTCCCGTGACGTGGGCTTGCGCATCAACGAACTGGCCGCCAAAACGCAGCCGGGGCAGATCTGGATCAAGCGCGTGATCGCCGAAATGGGCGGCAAAGACGCCATCGTCGTGGACGCCGATGCCGATCTTGACAAGGCCGTGGATGGCGTGCTCTTCTCGGCCTTCGGCTATCAGGGGCAGAAGTGTTCCGCCTGCTCGCGCGCCATTGTCGACGCCTCGGTTTACGACCGGTTCCTGGAAAAGCTGGTGCCGAAAGCCCAGGCCATCAAGGTTGGCGATTCCGCCGATCCCGGCAATTTCATGGGCCCGGTAATCAGCGCCGGCGCCCGCAAGACCATCCTCGACTACATCGCGATCGGCAAGCAGGAAGGCCGGATGGTGGCCGGCGACGCTACCGTTCCCGAGAGCGGCTATTTCGTCGCGCCCAACATCATCGCCGACGTTGAGGCCAAGGATCGCATTTTCCAGGAGGAGATTTTCGGCCCGGTTCTGGCCGTCGCCAAGGCAGACAACTTCGAGCATGCCCTGGAACTTGCGAACGACTCGCAATACGGTCTGACCGGAGCGGTTTTCTCCCATAAACCCGAACACCTTCG
>CAZARO010001365.1:0-1901 GCA_964487165.1 uncultured Solibacteraceae bacterium
GTCTTCCATCGGGCAGCGTAATGTGTGTTCGGTAAGGTGATTGACTTCATTTCGCAGATCCTCGCCGTTCTGTCGTCGAAGTCGTTGTATTTGCCAAAGAACACCAGGAATCGCGACGCGATGTCTGCGTTTTTTCCCCGCGCGAAGCCTCCTATCGCGCATTCCGCCCTCCTCCGGGGGCAGATCGCCCGCTTCCCACACTGCTTCCCTCAGCGCCCTGGGCCACAGGCGGGAGATGCCCTGCCATGGGGGATCATGGGCCCATATTGAGTGGGAGGAGACTACCTTCGTACGTCCTTCTGATGAATGATGCCGGAGGCACCAGTTCCGGCGTTTCCTAGCCGTGCTGCCTGACGACTCGATCCGTATGAGGGCGACGATGGCCGAGATGCTCGCAAGGCTTCCTTCCGCCATCGCCGCCGTTCTCCCCGCCATGGTCCAGGCCGACGGTACTTCGGCGCTCTCCAGAATTGACCCAGGCATTCTGGGGAATCGCGACGCGATCTCTGGCTGCCCACAGTCGGTCTGGACCACGGTGGGAGACACCCGTCCACGGGAATCATGGGGAACCACATGGAGTCGGCGAGACTGCCTTCGTACGCGTTTCTGATGGCTGATCCAGGGGAGGGCCGGTGTTCCGGTGTTTCGTTGCGGCGTCTACTTGACAGCTCGATTGGGATGAGGCTACCGAATGGCCGAGATGTTTGAAAGGCATCCCTTCCGCCGCCGTGATCTCCTGCACGGTCTAGGCGGACTGGCCAACAGGGAATCGTGCGGGGGAGCGGAGCTTGCTGGTTGGCCAAATAGGCCATGAGCCCGAGTACGTTCTTCATGAACCAGCCAACCACGGCGGTGGAAGCCTTTGGAGGCCGTGAAGATTCCCTGAAGTTTCGACGGGGCTTTGGATCGCGGACGCGGGCGGTTTCCAGCAGGACGATACGAGGAATAAGCTCGGTTGAAAGGATGCACCTGAACCTTCTCGTATTTGCGGCCCCGCGTGGCTGGATTGCCGCTTGCCGCGGGTCAGACGGGGGACAGAATCTGCTGGTGATCACTGATGCTGGATTGCCGGGGGGCTGGCGTGTCGTGAAACTCGTTGTATTTCGGGCGTGGTGTTTCGGAACTCGTTGTTTTTGCTCGCGATCGATGTCTCGCCCCTACCTGCACAGACGTCAGGCCGGGGAGAGTGACCCGATTCAGTGCGCCGCAAGGAATACAAACATTTCTCCGTCCGCTCGCTGGCCAATTAGCCGGATCACTATACTAACAAGCTATTGAAGGGTGGGGAATTCAAAATTTGCAGGGGGAAGCACCCGGTGATGTAAATCTCAACCCCCCCACTGAACGGGACAAGGACCAGTTTCTGACCGCTGTAGAGCACCAAACTAATCGTAGCACGTCTGATCTGACCTTGTCTGACCCAAGGCAATTGCCGGAAAGGGAGTTTGTAGAAATGAAGAAGAAAAAAGGTGGCAAGAGCAGGATCGTCAAAGACATCATGGGCAAAGGGTTTACAGCCCGCAAAGCCGAAGAGGCCGTGAATACGGTATTTAGCCTTATGCAGTTGGCTCTGCAGTCAGGCGCGCCGGTCGAGGTCCCTGGCGGAACCCTCCAGGCCAAAGCTCGGAAAGGAAAACCTCGGAGGGAGGTTCAGCGGCTCCGCAATGTGCATAACAAGAAGATTGCCCTCAAGCTTGTCCGCTACCCCGGCGCCCATCGTGTGGTGAAGTTCACACCGGATCTGAACTTGGACCTCACGCCTCCGCCTCTGCCTGAATCGCCAGAGGAACTGGAAGCGCGCGCGATCGCTTCAGAACTTCTCGGCATGCCTGCAAGCCAAGCGATCATGGCGCGACTGCAACAGGCCGTCGAGGTTCATCCGTTCAAGGAGGGAGCTCTGC
>CAZARO010001366.1:0-1897 GCA_964487165.1 uncultured Solibacteraceae bacterium
GACGACAGAACGCCGAAATTCGGCGACCGCAGCGCCGCCGGTCCCGCGGTTCGCAAGATCAATGCGGCGCGGGTGGGAAAGCTGGGGCGCATTCCTCTCAGTAAGCTGCTGGATCATTTCGAGCACGCGGTGAAAGTTGCCGGCATCGACCATGTTGGTCTCGGCTCCGACTTCGATGGCGTCGACGATATGCTGCCCGAGGGCATGGAAGACATATCGAAGATGCCCAATCTGGTGCGCGGGCTGATGGAGCGCGGATTCTCCGACGACGATATTCTGAAAATTCTGGGCGGCAATACGCTGCGCGTGATGCGGGAAGTGGAGCAGGGGGCAAGCAGGTAGGACATGCTTAGACTTGTCAGGCGAACTCCGCTCGCCGAACTGGCGGGCTGAAGCCCACCCCTCCCGGTGGCGCGGGCTTCAGCCCGCGAAAAGGTTCCTCAGTTGTCCGAAGGCTTCTCAGCGTGTTCAATCACCAGATAATCGACCGGCCCCTTGCCCTTCTCCAGGCGCAGACCGAGTTGTTCGCGCAAGGCAGTGAAGATGTCCGGGCCCTCAGGCACCACTGGAGTTGCGCCTCCCTCCGGCCCGCCGGCACGGCCAAGGGCCACCTTATCCGGCACGAAATTGAACTTTACATCGTAGTGATCCGGTAGCTGGGTCCTGTCGATCACGTTGAGATCCAGGATGCGCGAGAGAAAAAACGCGAAGTAATTCATGGTCACGTTCTCGCCGCTCAAACCGCCCGGTCCTCCGCCGATGGGCTCGTGTTTCAGGTCCGTGGGGTCATGTAGCGGCATCTTCGACCCCTTCTTATCCACCGTCAGGATATACACCGGAAGCTCGCGCGTCTCATGGCGGATCTTCAGTTTGAATCGTTCTTCCAGCAGGGCCGCCAGCGCGGCATGCAGCTCATCGCTGGTGCCGCGGCGGTCGGCTTTAGCCTCGATATTCCAGCGGTCTGAATTGATCCAGTCCGGGCCGCCCGCAATCTGCCGGTCGGTAACCGTGTAGGCCACCGTCATGATAATCCGCAGCGACGCGCCGATGCCTTCGTAGGACTGGCCCCCGGGCGGCTGATGGACGATGCCGCCGCGACCCTCGGGAGGAGTGGGCTTCACGGAGGCCACATCGAAGGCAAACGGCTCCTTGGCGTCGGTCGGTTGTTGGGCGCTCACTACGCGCGGCAGGCTTGGTCCCAGAGCGGCTGCCATGAGAAACGCCACCACGGCCTTACGGGCGCGATTCGACACATCTCCTGTCACGCGGAAACCCTCCGTAGGCAGTTAGACTCCGATAATCGGGAAAGGTTCCGCGATGCCCGAACGGCGCCGCGAACCTGGAGAAGAAGGCGTCACCCTGCTCCGGTGTCGAGCATGTCGGATGCGGTAAGCTGTGGATGGAGATGTACCTGCCCTCCGCAGTCACGAAGCAGCCCGAAATCCAGGCCGCCATCGATGCAGTCGAGACGAACCTGGCGCCGGAAGTGGTACGCATCCGCTACGAAATTGGAGAAGACTGGAGCGGTCAGTGGGCGATATTCTTCCGCGTTGTCCTCACCGATGAAGCCGCGAAGCGACGCCTCCGCGACGTTGCTAGCAAGGTGATTTGGGGGTTGGCACGCCAGCTTGATTTCCCCGCTCTGGGGGTTTTCCCATACCATAATTTCCGCAGCGTCTCAGAACAGGAAGCCTTGCAGGAACCAGCGTGGGCTTAGCCGACGACTTGCTTGAGGATGCGCGCCATCTGGCAGCCAAAGGCGATGCGGAAAACCGGGATTCCTGCCGGCGGCGTGCTATCTCAAGCGCCTACTATTCGGTGTTTCACCTGCTCGTGGAAGATTTCGTGGCGAATTGGCCGTTCGCCGGCCAACGCGCGCGGCTGGCTCGCATGTTCA
>CAZARO010001367.1:0-1895 GCA_964487165.1 uncultured Solibacteraceae bacterium
CAGCCCCGCGTGGAGTCCGGACGCGCCAAGCCGCCCGTGGCGTCCACCGGAGTCCCCGTCGCCTGCCGCTAAGTCTTTTGTTTTGCGCCAAAATGTCTGTAAGTGATTGATATTTCTTAAACGGCATGGAAGAGGTCGTGAGTTCGAATCTCACCCGGGTCCACCAAAACGTTTCAACCACATTGGCACGCGCACGGTCCAAGCGGTATCTTTAAAGACAGGATGTTCATCGAGCGCACAGGCAGAATCGAACAACTGGACCGCTCGTCGGACGTCGATTATTGGCAACTCCAAGGTGACGAGGCGATTGTCCACGCTGCTCTGGAGATGGCCGTGGAATACCATGTCTATCAACTCGGCGACCGACCAGATCATCTCCGACTGGAGAGATCTGCTGTCCGAATTGGAAACAGGTCACGTTCGCTTCCTGGTGATCGGCGGTTATGCGGTGATGAAGTACACCGAGCCATACAACACCAAGGACCTGGACCTGTGGACCGATCCGGCGCCTGAGAACGCCGCACGCATCTACGACGCGCTGGCTCGTTTCGGAGCGCCCCTGAAGGGCATCGCGGCGGAGTATTTCACCGTACCCGGGAATTTCTACCAGATCGGCGTGTCGCGTTGGCGCGTGGATATTATCACTTCAACGGCGGAAGATCTCCCGTTCGAAGCTGCGTGGTCGCGGCGGGCCGACATGATTTTGGCCGGTGTCACGGTGCCGGTGATCTCTCTGGATGACCTCATTATCACCAAGCGTGCGGCTGGACGGCCGGACGACCTAATCGCTATTCGCAAGCTGGAGGAGCGACGGAAGCGCAAGTGAACGCGCCCTCGCCTCCCCGCGTCGCGATAGTTTCAGCCGGATAAGTGGGTTGAGCAATGGGCACCACGCTGTCTGCTGGAAACGACAACAGCTGCCTCCCGCATGAGGACGAATGCCCATGCGAACCATTGGTGCCGACTCCTTCGCATTCTCCCGGAGCGCTACAGTCGGGTTGTTCTGGCTGCGTACGTCTAACTCAGAGGACGGAGTTGCAAAATTGCGAAGAACCGCTTGCTAGCGCGCGCGCCTCAGAATGGCGTCTCTGTGTTTGCCAGAGCCTACCGAGCCGCGACCGAGGGAGCGGTCGATCGGCCGAATACTGCAACTCCCTCAGAGGGCTGGACGAACGCGCCGGTGGCAGAATTCTTTCAATGTCCGAGGCCTCCCGCCTTCGCGCCGGGCACTCCACGCAGCAATCGCACCAAGCCCGCTATTTCCCCGGCCCGCGGAGCGCGTTCCTCACCGCCTCGCGCGCCGCATCGGAAACTATCAGCATATTCTCCGGATACCTCCGGTAGCTCAGAATCTGCGTGTAGATGGGGCCTTCCAGGCTGTCGTTCAACGCCAGCCCCGCCATATACTGCAGGCGCAAGTTACCGTCGCGATTGATCTCCGCGCCTTCCAGCCACGGCATCAGGTCCTGCCGCTGGCCGGCGTAGGTGGCTAGCAGGTCCAACACCGAGTTGAAACCCACATCGCGCAACGATTGCGCCACGGTGGCAAACTCCGGACTCATCAGCCGCCGCTCAACCGCATCCACGTCGAGCTTGGGCGCTTCTACCTGCCCCAGCAGCGCCGTATCGTACCCGGTGCCGTTGTTGTCGTTGCCCCAGATGGAGCCGTTCGGGAAGACGTCGAAGAAAGTGGCCAGTTCGCTTTTTACCGTGTCGGCGTCGGTCTCGTACAGGGGCACCCACTGGGTCACGATCCCGCCGGGGTTTAAGTGCTGCTTCACCAACTCGAAATATTCCTTGGAGTACAGCGTGGCGCTGCCCTTCACCCAGGGATGGATGGGGTCGGAGGTAATGATGTCGAACTTCTCGTTGGTGGTGAGCACGAAATGGCGCGC
>CAZARO010001368.1:0-1889 GCA_964487165.1 uncultured Solibacteraceae bacterium
TCGCCGACAACATCTATCCCGCCGTGCGCGACGTAAAGGCCGAGAACGACGGCACGGTGCGCATCCGCTTCGACGAGACCACCCACCACGAGTTGACCGGCCGATTGGAAGACGCCAACATCAAGCGTCTGCTGCTGGCCGGCTCGCGCGATGAGGACGCGGCGGTGCGGGTGGAATCGGTGGGGCTTCTGAAGAATCGCGTAGATTCCCCGGATGTGCGCGACTCCCTGCTCAACGCGCTGGCGGGAGATCCGAACGACGGGGTTCGCCTGAAAGCGCTGGACGCGCTGCGGCCTTTGGCGGGCGATGAGCGGGTCACGAAGATCCTTTCGCAGGTGCTGCTCAACGACGCCAATCCGGCGGTACGCATGCAGGTGATCGACCTGATGGTGACGCGGCGCGACGATTCCATGGTGGGGTTGTTACAGAATCTCATGCAACGGGAAGACAACAACGGAGTGCGGTTGAAGGCCTCCAAGGTTCTCAAGGACTGGAATGCGTCAATCGGTACTTTTTAAAGGTCTGATCGGGGTAGCACTTCTGCCGATGGCGGCCTGCGCCCAGCCGTGGCTGACGCAGGAAGGCGAACTGTGGGTGCGCACGTTCCACGAGTCCGCGGCGGCCAAACCGCGGGTGCGCATCGTGGCCCACGGGCCGGTGACGCTGGAGGGCAATGTCTCGGCCAACTTCGAGTTCACCGTCAAGGTGGCGGTAAGGGCGCGGACGCGCGAGCAGGCGCGCGCCATGCTGGAAAAGGCTGCGCTGCACACGGAGTCGCAGAACGACTGGCTGGTGCTCACTACTCCCGGCCGCGAGGCCACGGCCAGCGTGACCATGCGCGCGCCGCACTTGCGCGAGGCCGTTGTCACCAGTTCCGATGGCGGGGTGGAAGCCTACGGAATCGATGGGCCGCTCACCGTGGGTACGGGGGCAGGCCAGGTGAAGGTGGACCGCATCCGCGGCGACTGCACGCTCTCCACGGGCGGCGGCGACATCCACGCGGGAACCGTGGACGGGTACCTCCATTGCAACACCGTGGCCGGCGCGATCGCCGCGAAAGCCGTGCGCGGGGAAGTGGTGCTCAGGACCAACGGCGGCGACATCAGCGCGCTTTCGGTGGGTAGCAGTGCGCACGTCGAGACGGGCGGCGGCACCATCCGGCTCGGCTTCATCAACGGCCCGGTGACGGCGATCAACGGCGGCGGGCCCATCGTGGTGGATCTGGCGGCGGGGATTGTCACCACGCGCGACATGGCCGGGCCGGTGACGGTGCGCGAGGCGGCGGGCATTCGCTGCGACTCCGCCAACGGCGGCATCATGCTGGGCAAGATTACCGGCCCGATGCGCGTGTCCACGTCGATGGGCAGCATCGTGGCCAACCTCGAGGGCAGCAAGCTGGCGGAATCGTTCCTGGCGACCGGCAACGGTGACATCACGGTACTGATTCCGTCTAACGTGGGTGTGAGGATCAGTGCCGAGAATTCGATGGTCGATTCCGTGCGGCGAATCGTTTCGGACTTCCGGGAGATTCAACCGCGCCTGAATGGCATGCGCCTGATGGCGGAAGGCCGGGTCAACGGCGGTGGCCCGCTGTTGCAGCTTTCGGCTTCCTCCGGCACGATATTCCTCAAGCGTCAATGATCAGGGGTGAGCGATGAAACTACTATTGGGAATGGGTACCTTGTACCTGGCAGCCAGCCTGGCTGCATTCGGGCAGACTCCGAGCCCCACGCCGCGCGCGCGGAACGCCTCGGGCTCGCAAGCGGTGGAGACTCCGTACCTGGGCGTTTCGGCGTTGGACATCACCGCCGACCGCGCCAAGGCTCTCAAGCTCAAAGAGGAGCGCGGCGTCGAGGTGACCAGCGTGACGCCCGATAGCGGCGCGGCGA
>CAZARO010001369.1:0-1887 GCA_964487165.1 uncultured Solibacteraceae bacterium
GCTGCGCCGTGAACCGGGCCACATTGATGATGGCCGGCGTAAAGGTGTGGATGTAGCCCACGTTGCCGAGGTACGCCGCCACATCGTCGGAAACCGGGAAGCCATTCACCGTGGTGGCGCCTGACGCGCCCGAGAACGGAACCGTGCTCGGACTGTCCTGGGCCGCCATGGTGGCGGTCAGGGTATCGCGCGGGGAGATGTTGTAATCCAGCTTGCCCAAGTATTCGGAATGGTTGGCGATGGCCGCCGCCTCGGGAAACAGATAGCCGCTCGACGAGGGAGTGAGGAGCCCGTCCTTGAAGTAATTTTCCGAAACGGGACTGATGCGGCTGGGATCGATGATGGCTTGCGAGGCGAGGTTGGGATCGCCCTGAAAATACGGGTTCGCCAGCAGGAAACCGGCCACTGCCGGGTCCGGGCCGCCGCTGACGGATTTCGAGAAGTTGCCCTGCGCCTCCAGCGGCGTGAAGGTGGTGATCTTGCCGGCCTGCGAGTTGGCGCTCTGCCGCTGGCCTTCATAAGAGAAAAAGAAAAACAGCTTATTGCGCCCATCCACCAGGTGGGGCAGCATGATGGGCCCGCCCACCGTACCGCCGTACTGATTGCGCTTCAGAATCTGGCGCGCCACGCCCTGCTCGTTATTGAAGAAGGTGTTGGCATCCAGGTCTTCGTTGCGCAGATAATCGAAGGCCGTGCCGTGCAGCGAGTTGGTCCCGCTCTTGATCACGATGCTGACTACTCCGCCGCCGTTGCGCCCGTATTCCGCCGCATAGTTGCTTTGCAGCACGCGGAATTCGCCCACCGCGTCGGGGTTGGGGTTGATGACGATGCCGTTATCGATGAGATGGTTATTCAAACCGCCGTCGAGCAGGTACGTCACCGAGTCGGAACGTCCCCCGCCGATGCTGTATTCCCCCGCCTGCCGGGACGCATCGCCGTTCTTGGGCGTAACGCCGGGTTCCGTGGCGAGCAGATCGAGGGTATTGCGCCCGTTCAGCGGCAGCTCCGAGATGGCGTCCCCGCTGACGGTGGCGCCGACGGTGGCGTTCTGCGTTTCCACCGTACTGGCCCCGGCCTCCACCGTGACCACATCGTTCACCGCGCCCACTTCCAGCACCACGTCGATGCGCATGGTCTGGTTGATCTCCAGCGAATTCCTGGCGCCCACCATCTTGCGCGAGAAACCCGTCGCCTCGGCGCCGACCGAGTAGCGGCCGATGGGCAGTTCCAGTACCTGGTAATAGCCCTGTTTGTCAGTGGTCGTCTGGCGCGCAACCCCCGTACCGGTGTTCGTAACGGTCACCGTGGCGTTGGGGACAATGCCGCCGCTCGCGTCGGATACCGTGCCGGCGATCCTGCCCGTGGCATCCTGCGCAAGCACAGGGTACCCGGCCAGAATCAGCAGACAGATCAGGTATCGAAATCTGGAAGCGTGTTTCATTGATAATCGCACCTTTTTACCTCAAAATATGGGGGAGTTGCGGAGAATCGCGCTAACAGGATCGCCGGATTACTGCCCTATGGCGATGCCGGACGACTGCGTGGTCGTCGGGGCAATTCGACCGGATGGTAACACGATTTCAACAATTCCGGCTTATTTTGCGTGATGCGGTTGGTGCGGTGGGACTACTTCGTGGCTCGCATCCTGTTGGCCGCCGCACTGGGCCTGCTCTTCGCCGATCCTACGCCGGTCCGAGACAAACCGACCCCCGTGAAGGTGGTGGCCAACATTTCGAATGCGACCTATGAGCTGGGTCTCGCAGATTTGGGTGACAGCCCTATGGGGTGGGCTTCAGCATCGGGTCCCCTTTGGGGACGGCTTGAGCCCAAACTGAGTTTTCCGATTTCCGGGCAACTGCACAAGTTGTGGGGTCCCATGCCAGTCCC
>CAZARO010001370.1:0-1883 GCA_964487165.1 uncultured Solibacteraceae bacterium
CTCGGAATGGCGCCTCTGTGTTTGCCAGAGCCTACCGAGCCGCGACCGCGAGGGAAAAAGCTGCTATCCTGGCAAACAAAAGGCGAAAGTTGAAGCTGCCATGGACCTCTCGCTCGGATTCCCCGAATTCTCTCAAGAACTGGCCGTCTCGACGAAACCATCGCTCGATGCCGTGGTATCGCGTTTCCGCTCGGTGCACAAGGAGCCGGACTCCCCGGTGCGCGCTATTCATCATCAAGAGGCCACTGAAGGATCGTTTGCCGACATTCCAAACGCCGTGGACGCGCGCTTGCGCACGGCGCTTGAGAAGCGTGGCATCGCGCGCCTCTACACCCACCAGGCGGATGCTTTCGAGCAGACCGCGGCGGGGCGCAACGTGGTGGTGGTCACCCCGACCGCCAGCGGCAAGACGCTATGCTACAACCTGCCGGTGCTCAATCTGCTACTGGCGGACGATGGCGCGCGCGCCATGTACCTGTTCCCCACCAAGGCGCTGGCCGAGGACCAGCTGCACGAATTTCAGGCCGCCGTGGACGCCATGGGATCGGAGATTCGCGCCTTCACTTACGATGGCGACACTCCGCAGGACGCCCGCAAAGCCGTCCGGCAGAAGGCCAACGTGGTGCTGACCAACCCGGACATGCTGCATAGCGGCATTCTGCCGCATCACACCAAATGGGCCCGCTACTTCGAGAACCTGCGCTACATCGTGATCGATGAGTTGCACTACTATCGCGGCGTATATGGCAGCCACTTTGCGAACCTGCTGCGGCGCTTGCGGCGCATCTGCGAGTTCTACAATTCCAAGCCGCATTTCATCTGCTGCTCGGCCACCATCGCCAACCCGCGCGAGCTGGCCGAAGCGCTCACCGGCGAGAAATTCGAAGTGGTGGAGCGCAACGGCGCGCCGCGCGGGGAGAAGTTCTTCATCTTTTATAATCCGCCGGTGGTCAACCGGCAGTTAGGCATCCGGCGCAGCTATATCTCCGAGTCGCGGCGCATTGCGCTGGAATTCATCGAGCGCCAGCTGCAGACCCTGGTGTTCGCCAACAGCCGGCTCGCCACCGAAGTGCTGGTGACGTACCTCAAGGATGCCTGCGACCGCGGGCCGGCGGCCAAAGAGTCGGTGCGCGGGTATCGCGGCGGATACCTGCCGCGCGAGCGGCGCGAGATCGAACGGCGACTGCGCTCGGGCGAGATCCGCGCCGTGGTGGCCACCAATGCTCTCGAACTGGGCATCGATATCGGCTCTCTGGACGCCGTGGTGATGGCCGGATATCCGGGGACCATCGCTTCCAGCTGGCAACGCGCGGGCCGCGCGGGGCGGCGGCAGGGGACGTCGGCGGCGGTGCTGGTGGCCTCCAGCGCGCCGCTCGATCAATACATCGTCGAGCATCCCGATTTCTTCTTCGGGCGATCTCCCGAGCATGCGTACATCAATCCTGAAAATCTGGAAATTCTGATGGCGCATCTGAAATGCGCGGCCTTCGAGCTGCCGTTACGCGATGGCGAACCGTTCGGGCGGCACGATATCGGGGAGATTTGCAAATTCTTGGAAGAGAGCGGATTTCTGCACCATTCCGCGGGCGCGTGGCACTGGACGCAGGATAGCTATCCGGCCGACGCCACCAGTCTGCGCTCGGTAGCGAGCGACAATTTCGTGGTGATCGATATCACCGGCGAGGCCAACGTGATCGCCGAGGTGTCGTTTTCCACGGCGCTGACCACGCTCCACGAGAAAGCCATCTATCTTCATGAGGCGCGCCAGTACCACGTGGAGCGCTTCGAGTATGAGGAGCGCAAGGCTTATGTGAAGAGCGTGGATTGCGACTATTACACCGACGCCATCGACTACACGCAGGTGAAGGTGCTGGAGGAATTCG
>CAZARO010001371.1:0-1872 GCA_964487165.1 uncultured Solibacteraceae bacterium
GCCCGCTTCTGCGGATTCATGTGCTCGTTCTTGGCCCAGGCTTCGGGAATCAGCATCGCCATGGCGTGCGGCAGCGAGCGGCCCGACATCACCAGCAGCTCCACCGCGTTATCGAAGCAGGCCGAATCGCTGCCGCTGGGCTGAATGATGGGGAACAGCTTTTTTAGGTCCTCTCCGAAGAGCGGCGAGGCGAGTACCGACTGGCGCGCGTACATCCAGTTGACGTTGCCGCGCACGGTGTTGATCTCGCCGTTGTGGGCAATGTAGCGATAGGGATGCGCCAGCGGCCAGGTGGGAAAAGTATTGGTGGAGAAGCGCTGGTGCACCAGGCACAACGCGCTCACCACTTCGGGATCGCTCAGCTCGGGATAGAATTTGGCGATCTGCGGCGCCAGCAGCAGTCCTTTATATACGATGGTGCGGCACGACATGGAGGGGATATAGGCGTCAGCCAGCTCCGTCTCGATGCGCTTGCGCACGATGTATAGGCGGCGCTCCAGCTGGTCTTCGTGCATGCCGCGCGCGCGGGCGATGAAAACCTGCTGAATGTAAGGCTGCGACCCGCGCGCTACCCGTCCGATGGTGGACGCGTCAATGGGGGTGTCGCGCCACCCCAGCACGGTGAGACCTTCCTCGCGCACAATCCGTTCGATGACGCCCTCGCATTGCAGGCGGAGTTGCGGCTCCACCGGGAGGAACGTCATGCCCACGCCGTACTCCCCGGCGGGCGGCAGGGTGAAGCCCAGGCGGACGCACTCCCGCGCAAAGAACTTATGTGGAATCTGAATGAGGATGCCGGCGCCGTCGCCCGTCTCCGGGTCGCACCCACAGGCGCCGCGGTGGGTCAGGTTGATGAGGACTTCGATGCCCTTGACGATGATGTCGTGAGACTTGTGGCCCTTGATGTGCGTAACGAAACCAATTCCGCAGGCATCATGTTCGTGACGGGGGTCGTAGAGACCTTGGGCAGTAGGGAGAGCGGTGCTGGCAGAAGTATCGGGCATGGTGTTTCATCACTTGGAGACGGATCGGCCGCGGACGGTAGTCGCGCCGGTTGTCTCGAATTAGATGGCGGTTACCTTAAGCGCCAGTGTACCATCGACTCTACTATTAGGCAACTGCAAAAATTACAGTTTGTAAAATTAGGTGTACTTATGATATTATCTTCCCTGTGACGTTCCCGGAGCTACGACTTTTCAAAGAGATAGCAGCGAATCGCAGCATGAGCAAAGGTGCCGCTCATTGTGGAGTGAGTCAGTCCGCTGCTACCCAGCACGTCCAGGAGGTGGAACGGCGCCTCGGTACGGACCTGTTCGACCGCAGTCAGCGGCCCCTGGGTCTGACCGAGGCAGGCAAGCTTTATGCCGAGTTCTGCCGCGACGTGCTCCATCGCAAAGAGCAGTTCGATGTGGAGCTGGAGCGATTGAAGAGCGAAGTGGAGAGCGGGGTCCGGGTGGCGTCGATTTACTCCGTGGGGCTGTCGGAAATGGGCCGGCTGCAGGAGCAATTTGCGGAGCGTTACCCGGAGGCCCGGCTGCAGGTGGAATTCATGCGGCCGGACCGCATCTATGACGCCGTCCGCGAGGGCACGGCCGATCTGGGGCTGGTGAGCTACCCGGAAGCCAGCCGCGAAATTGCCGCGCTTCCCTGGCGCAGCGAGGAGATGCAACTGGCGGTGCCGCCTTCCCACTCATTGGCCGACTGCGCGGAAGTGTATCCCGCGGATCTCAACGGCCAGGACTTCGTGGGGTTCGACGAGGACCTGTCGATCCGCAAAGACCTGGAGCGCTTCTTCCGCACCCACGGGATTACCGTGAACCTGGTGATGCACTTCGACAATATCCAGATGATCAAGGAAGCCGTGGCGCTGGG
>CAZARO010001372.1:0-1872 GCA_964487165.1 uncultured Solibacteraceae bacterium
CCCACAAAACAATTCTACACGATAATGTTCTATTTTATGACCCAGTAGTACTAGGCGCGTGTGGTTAATCTTCAAGGCGCGCGAAATGTGTAACGCCCCAGGCCCAGAGCGATTCGAACACTGGACCAAGCGTCCGGCCGTGCGGCGTCAGCCGATAGCGCGATGGTAGCGTCAGACTTGGCTCCGCCGACCGGGTCACGATGCCGTCGGCCTGGAGCTGCCGCAGATGCTGGCGAAGGACTTTTGTGGTCACTCCCGGCATGCTCCGCCGCAGCTCGCCAAATCCAAGATCGCTTTCGCCAAGACGCCGTATGATCATTGGTTTCCATCGGCCCCCGATGATTCGGATGGCAGTGTATACGGGGCAGCGGTCCCGCTCGGCGTAGCTCACACCCGCTTTGATCATGCTGACTCCACGGGAACAGGGTACTTCAAAGTGCCGTCTTGTGGAAGCCTTCGAACAAGCGTACAGTTACGAATTATGGCCTCACCCCGGTTGTTTCGCGTGATTGTGCCGGTATCCAGCATCGAGGATGCCACGGTCTTCTACTCGGGCGTGCTCGACCAACCCGGACGCCGGATCTCTCCCGGGCGGCATTACTTCGGTTGTGGCGGCACCATCCTGGCGTGCTTCGACCCGCGGGCTGATGGCGATTCCTGGGATGCCACCCCCAATCCGGACCACGTGTATTTCGCGGTGGATGACCTCGAAGAATATTTCCGGCGCGTAGAGGGGCAACCCAACGGCTCAATTCTTCGGCCGATCGAAACACAGCCGTGGGGTGAACGCAGTTTCTATTGTAAGGACCCCTTTGGCAACCGGCTTTGCTTCGTCGAGGAGCGCACGAAATTCACTGGAGGGCTGATATGAAACATTCGAAGTCAGCGGCAGGCCTCGATGCCGTCTATCTGCACGCGCGTCTATCGAAGGGGCAACTCGCAGCGCCTACAGCTGTGCGCCGGTGGGCTTCGCGGGAGTATTACCGGCGGCGAGCTTCTTGCGGATTGCCCGGCTGCGTTCTCTGCGGGCTTGCTTGCCCTTGCGCTCCCGGTGGAAGCGCGCTTTATCTCCATTGAAGGCTGACATGGTGCCTAAGAGTACCAGAGTTAGCCCACCGCCGTATGTTCTTTATTGCACAGGCACAACAAGGCGCGGAACGCAGCCCATCATTCCTCGAATACCAGCACCGCTTTCCCGAGGTGAATCTCATCGCCCGGTTCGAGCCTGGTGCCGCGGGCGTTGCGATGCACTTCCTGGCTCATGCCGTCGCGCACGATCCACGTTCCGCAGTCGCCCCCGCGCGGGTACCAGCGGTCGTTAAACAGACGATACTCCCCGCTCACGCGATCGTGAACGATGTGGGCGTGCTCGCGCGAAACCGACCGATTGATCTCGCTCTCCGAGCCGAAGGACAGATCGTTGCGGCGATATAGGCCGGCTTCGCGATACACGTCCACCACGCGGCCGATGTTGATCCTCGCCTTGTCGAGCGGCAGTTCAGCGGCGTTGGCCTCGCCTTCGCGGACCAGCAGGCGCGCTACCGGCTTGCCGGCGCCCGCCTGTTCCAGCGATACCGCTTGCACAATGAGCCACGGTTCGTCCCTCTGCGGCAGCCCCACCACGGCGGCCACGTCTACCCGCAGGTTCTCCGGGTAGCGGCAACCGCCCGTGCGGAGCGCATTGTGTACCTCCTGCTCCAGGTATTTGCGGAAAAACTGGCCGGCGAAAACGGGCGCACGGCTCTGCTCCACGCCGCGCAGTTCCACGCGCAGCAGGTCGTATGGAAAGACCTTGCGGCCTCCCGACCGGTAGCTTTTCTCGCGCACCTGGTCGAGAATCGCCAGCCGGATCTCCGCCAGTTCCGGCGGCTC
>CAZARO010001373.1:0-1869 GCA_964487165.1 uncultured Solibacteraceae bacterium
GTGGTTGGTAGGCTCGTCGAGCAGTAACGCGGGCGGGCTGCCGAAGAGCGCCTGGGCCAGCAGCACGCGTACCTTCTGGCCGCCCTGCAACTCGCCCATCGTGCGTTCATGCAACGCCGATTCCGCGCCCAGGCCATCCAGCAGCACGGCGGCGTCGGCTTCCGCCGTGTATCCGCCCCGCTCCCCCACGATGCCTTCGAGTTCGCCCAGGCGCATGCCGTCCTCATCGGTAAGCTCTTCGTGCGGCTTGGCGTACAGAGCTTCGCGCTCTTCGAGCGCCTGCCAGAGGGGCGCATTGCCCATGACGACGGTGTCGATCACACGGAACTTGTCGAAGGCGAACTGGTCCTGGCGCAGGACGCCAAACTCTTGCGGGCGGGAAACCGTACCCACCGCCGCTTCCAATTCGCCGGCAAGAATCTTCATCAAGGTGGATTTCCCGGCGCCGTTGGGGCCGGTGATGGCGTAACGCCTGCCCGCAAGAAACGTACAGGTGACGTCTTCAAACAGAATTTTGGCGCCGAAGCGCATGGAGATGTTTTGAATGGAAAGCAAGGATATCTCTATGATACCGTATGCGGCCTTCCCCGCCAGTCCGGTGAATCGGCCTTGGACGTACCAGCAACACAGGTTTGGCGACAGATGAACGCCGATGAACACGGATAAGAAGGAAGCAGGAAGAAGAATTGCTCTGCGGTGATTTTCTTATGGAGTGTTTATCTGTGTGCATCTGTGGCCAATTACCGTTACCGGCCAGCGTCTGTCCGGACCCTTATTCGAAAGGCCCGCGGCCCTCGCCACCGGCGACCTAACCCTCAAACCGGCGAAAGTCGGGCTAGAATCAAGAAACGGGAATTTCTTCCCAGGAGCTTTATCCGATGCTGCGACTCGTACTTTTCGCCCTCACGCCCGCTGCTTTCGCGCTGATCGCCTTCGCCCAGGAAAAAGCCGGTGGCTCCGGCGGACTTCCGCCGCTGATCGATCGCGAACTGATCTTCGGCAATCCCGAAATCTCCGGCGCGCAGATCTCGCCGGATGGAAAATATATCGCCTTCCTGAAGCCCTGGAACGATACCCGCAACGTGTGGGTGAAAAAGACGGAGGCGCCTTTTTCCGACGCCCGGCGGCTCACCGCGGAGACCAAACGGCCGGTGGCCGGCTACCTGTGGAGCCGCGACGCCAAGTTCCTTCTTTATGTGAAGGACAACGACGGCGACGAGAATTTCAACGTCCATGCGGTGGACCCTTCCGCCGCGCCCGCGCCGGGCTCCGAAATACCCGCCTCGCGCGACCTCACCGGGCTGAAGGGCGTGCGCGTCCAACTGTTCAGCGCTCCCAAGTCCGACCCGGACGCGCTCTATATCGGCCTCAACGATCGCGATAAATCCTGGCACGATCTCTACAAGCTGAAGATCTCCACCGGCGAGCGCACGCTCATCCGCAAGAACACGGAGCGCATTGCGGGCTGGGACTTCGATCTTACCGGACAGCTCCGGTTGGCCGAGCGCGTCGCCGATAACGGCGACCAGCAGATTCTCCGCGTGGATGCCGACGGCTTCACGCAGATCTACTCCTGCAACGTCTTCGAAACTTGCGGCGTGGAGCGCTTTCATAAAGACGGCAAGCGGGCCTACATTCAGACCAACAAGGGCGACGCTATGAATCTCACGGTGCTCGCGCTGCTGGATCCGGCCTCCGGGAAGGCGGACGTGGTGGAATCCGATCCGCTGAAGCGCGTCGATTTCGGCGGCACGCGCTTCTCCGAAGCGACCGACGAACTGGTGGCGGTCAGCTACACCGACGATCGCGACCGGTGGTACTTCAAGGACAAGAGTTTCGAAGCCGACTACCAGTTCCTGGAAAAGAAAT
>CAZARO010001374.1:0-1865 GCA_964487165.1 uncultured Solibacteraceae bacterium
CGACGGCTTGAATCGCACAAGCCCGGCTATCCTCCTCGTGCCAATTCATGTCGAGAACGCTGGCCCAGAAGCTCATGGCATGCGCAAACTCCGTTTTCAGTGCCGGGTTTGAGGTAGAGAACCGGACGCCAAGGTTCATGCGGCCTTGCTTCAAAATCTCGGCGTGCCCGTCACACGGGGAATAAGGCCCCGTCCACGCGCCCGGGGGGGCGCCTGCCCTCACGGTGAAAGTAAGCAGCAGGCACAGCATCATCACGCGCGCCGGCATGCCACGTTGATGGCAGAACCCCAGTGCCGGCTCGGAAATCCTGTAACTGACGCAGTTACTCTCACGATCGTAGTGGAAGAACTGCTCGCGGCGGCAGGCACGCGAAATTTCCCAGAGCTTCAGACGGCCGGCCGTAGAGAACCATATTTCCCGGCGACACGAAGGGAACCACATACGCTCTCCTTATCGGCCAGAATGTGCAAGTTTCTAACTCTAGCGACGGTGCGGGAGCCGCCTGTCGACGGGTCGGCGATCAAGGGCTTGCCTTGCGATCGCGCGGCATTGCACGTGAAAGCAGGCATTTTAGCGGGAACTGGCAAGCCTGCCAATCTGAAGGTGAACGCCCAAACCACGTACATGGCCAAGACTTGTGCCACCTTGCCACTGCCGGCCTTGTACAGCAATGGAGTCCAGACGGCATCGCGGCTGGTCAAGTTGACGGGAAACGCCTTACGCGCAAAAGTGCGAGTCCACCGGGCTTCAGGCGGCTTCAGCCCGCCGAATCGGTGAGTTCCGCGGCGTGCAGGCGGCCTATCGCCCGTGGCCGCAGCACCAGCCGAGGGGGAGTGAGATAATCGGACCAAGGGAGCCACCCGGCATGCCGGCCAGGCCAACCAACACCAACGAACGCCTCGACAAACACGACCGCCAGATAGCCGCCATCCGCGAACTGGTGCACGAGGGAATGCGCCTTGTCATCCAAAGCCGTAAGGACATCCACGCACTCAACGCGGCACAGAACCGCACCGACGCCAGCTTAAGGGCACTCATCGAAAGCCTCCGCGGAGGCAACGGCCGCGCCAACGGAAAGGCCGGACGCCAATGACGACTGAATAAAAGTTGGACCGCCTCACAGAGCGCGTCGACGCCATCGCGCAATCCGTCGAATTGCTTACGACCCTTCAGCTCATGAAACCGCTTGGCGCACATCGCCTATGCCCACGAAGAGCGCGTCGACCGCCTCAAAACCACCGGCCAGTAGCCCGTTTACTGCCTGCCCGGCGGCGACGGTACTTCCCCGCCGAAATGAATGGTGGAGTCGACAGTGTACATCTTGATGCTGGCTCCTACTGGCCGGAGCATCTCCAGAACGATAGCGGCTCCTTGCGTCTTGAGCGAGAAATACGTGCTGCCGTCGCGCGCCACCGGAAACTCCCGCGCGCCGAACGGCGCAACCTGCACGTCGAAGGCGGCGCTGCAGACGGGCGTCAGTTCCCCGGAAGCCGGCGTGCTTCCCGGCACCGAAAACAGATTCCCGTTGGAGTAACACAGCGACGCCTTCACGGCGCGCTCCGACGTATTGATGAGCGACACCAGGGCACCGCTCAGTTCCGCCACGTCCCCGGAGAACCACGGGTTCCGCATGGGATACACCACGTCGCGGCCCACCTTGCGCAACTGGTCCCCGACCACGCACTCGGTGGCGCCGCTGACGGCCAGCACCGGCGAGAGGGCGGGCGAGGGCACACGCTCCCGCACCTTCACCCACCCGCCTTCGGTCTGCTCCTCGATTTGCGGCTGGAAGTTCGCTCGCTCGCCCGGGGGTAACTCGACAGCGATGGAGGAGCGTCCCACGATCGGCGCCAGCGCTCCGCCG
>CAZARO010001375.1:0-1865 GCA_964487165.1 uncultured Solibacteraceae bacterium
CCGGTGGCATCGAGAGTCACGCCTCCCAGGCTGAACAATCCGAGCACGCTGACGTCGACCGAACCCGAGGGAACGGGCGCGCCCGCTGCCGGCGTCGACATCGCGATCTGCAACGTAACGGGCTCCGCGAAAACGGATGGATTGGCGCTGGAAGTTACCGTGATGGTCGCCGAGCCCGTGCCCGTCTGGACGGCGCTCGCCGAGCGGCTTACGTTGAAGTTGGCGTCGCCGGAGTAGACCGCCGTGAGGGTGGCCGGGACCGTAGCAGCAGTCAGGGTGGCGACGGAGGTCAACAACGACGAAGGCGCCAGCGGAGCCGTTCCCAGCAGCGCGGCTCCATCGAAGAACTCGACCGTGCCGCTGGGTGCACTGCCGGCGCCGGCGGAGGGTTCATCGATGCGCACGGCCGCCGTGCAGTGGAGGTTCCCGTTGCACACAGCAGTGGTATGGGTATTGGCCTTTGTCAGGAACTGGGTGAAGGTCGATTGCCTGGGCGCGTACTTTGCGTCGCCGGAGTAGGAGAACGTAATGGTATTCTGTCCGGCGCCCGGCATCTGCGGGACCGTGAGGACCGCGCGGCCGGTGGCATCCAAGGTAGCGCTCCCCAGCGGGGACAAGCCCGCCAGAGCCGCCGATACCGCACCCGTCGGCATAGTGCTGCCGGCAACTGGCGGTGCCACGGTCACAGTGAAAGTGAGGGACGCGGAATAGACAGCCGGATTGGCGTTGGAGGTCACCGCGACGGTGACGGCGCCGTTAGTGGATTGAGCTTGAAGGGAAAATTGCGCGGCCGGAATGAGCGTAGCAGCCATAAGGGCCAAAGACCTGCGGTCGAACCGAAGCAAGGAGTCTCCTTAACCTGAGGGGTGTTGGGAACGGAGGACGCGGCGAGAACTTCAGCGTATCTCCGGCCACATGGGGAGTCAAGGGGCGGAGTGGATGGAAGTTCACAACTCGAACGCTGAGCGGCGCTTCAGAAATGCACCGCAAAACCCAGCGAGGGTACGAGGTGATTCCGGCCGGGGACGCCCGCCAGATTGCGTCCGGTAATGTAGTCGCGGACGTCCACGCGAAAGCTGAAGAAGCGCGACAGGCGAATGTCCACACCGCCACCCACATCGGTTACGAAATGGCTGGTGTCATTCGATTTGAGGTCGGGAGGGTTGTCCGAGGTGAGGCTGGGAACGGAAAAGTCGCCCCAGCCGCCGCCGAGGACGCCGAACACCGAGATGCGCGATTGCAACGGCGCCATCACTCGAATACCAGGCGCGAAGATGGTTGAAGTGAGCGAGACGGAACCGGGAATGGTAGCTGTTTCGGCGGTCGGATGGACAGCCGCGAACGGGGCAAACTCCACCCACAGGCTGACCGCCGATTTTCGCATGAACTGGTAGCCGTAGCCGGTGGTGGAACTGAAGCCGGTGGAACCGTAGACCGTTACATTGGTGCCGCCAATCACCTGCGCCTTGGCGAAAGCCGGGCCGGCGAGGAAGAAAATGTCCATATTTTGGATGGTCTGCGCGGATGCGCCGAGCGCGAAGATCAGCGGCAGCAGGAGCCGCCGCACTCCGTTCTTCGTCATGTTTCGCCTCACCAGAATGATAGACGGATGGCGCGGGGCGGGCCAAGCAATTCCGCTGAGTGGCCGGATTCCCCGCTGAGCGGCACGGGCCATTCAAAGGCGCTCCCGGCCAGTCAGAATCGGCATCCACCGCTCGGCGGGAATCCGTTGAAGCGGGCGCGATACGGCGCTTATACTGAAGTCGCTTCACCATGCGGCGAGCGCTCACATATATCGTCGTGGCGACCGTCCTTTGCCCGCCGTCGAGTTCCGCGGAACGCAAATCGTGGAACATGATCCGCTA
>CAZARO010001376.1:0-1865 GCA_964487165.1 uncultured Solibacteraceae bacterium
GATCTTCAGCTTGTTGGTGGGGAACCACTGCACGCGCAGGCCGTTGAAGAACCAAGGCGTGTTCGAGGACACGTACGACGGCTGGTAAGTCCAGTTATCAAAGTTGTAGTAGCTGAACAGACCAATGTACGAGACGAAGATTCCGGCGTCGATATTCAGCCCGTGATTCACGTTGAAGTGGTATCCACCCCAAGCTTCCGACGTGTACTTGTAGGCGCCACGGAGGTCCCACTGGCCCACTCCGTAGCTGGCGTCGTTGCGCGGCGTCGTAGTGGCGAACAGGCCAAACATGAACAGGACCCTGCCGCGGACGTTCTGCCAGTGAAAATCGCCGCCCACGCTGGCCTGCTCGATCTGCACTTCGCCGGAGCGGAACGACTCGGTCGCTCCCACGATGGTGTGATCGACAGGCTGGTTGAAATCTTCCATGTAGTTGGTGTCGAAGCGGATTTCCGGGGTGAAGAACTTAGTGTCCAGCACCGTGTCTTTCGTGCGCGTGGTGGCATTCATCCAGGTGAAGTCGGCAAAGGCGAAGGGCGTAAAATTGTCCACGCCGGGAGTGGATTCAGGGGCCGACAAGGCGTCCGGAAGGCTCGGGGCAGCCGGCGCCGGGGCCGTTTGCGCACCCTGGCTTGGAGGTGCTGGCGTGGGCGCGGGTGCCGGTGCCGGAGTGGCCGCCGCGGTGGGCGTCGGCGCGGGTGCTGCCGCCGGCGCTGCTTCCACCGTCTTGCGAGCGCTCAGTTCCGCTTCGAGTGCGGCGATGCGCTCTTTCATCGCCGCCAGTTCCTCCTCTATCGCGCTGGCGCTGCTGGCGGTGGCGGGCTTCGCCGTCGAGAATACGACCGTCGGATGGACCGTTTGGTTCTGGGCGATTTCCACTGTGGCTGCCGGCGGGCTCGAGAATCCGTCTTTGAATGCGCTAAGCCGGTATGGCCCGGGGGTGAGGTCGTCCGCGGCGAACACGCCGTCGCCATCGCTCACCACCTTTCGATCCGTGCCCGCATCGATGCTATGGATGGTGACAAAGGCTGTCGGTAGCGGCCGACCCTCCTGGTCGATCGCCACCCCGTGTACCGAACCATATCCCAACGCCGGCGATCTATCGGCGGCGCGCACCATGGCCGCGGACAATCCCGCCGCCATAAAGATAGTCACAAGTCCCTTGATGTGTCTGTGAACGCTCATCTGCTGGTCTCTCTCTCCCGCTCGACTGCGCGTGAATAATTGTAATTGAGGAATACCGGTTTCGTTGATGATAGAAGAGTCTGTGTCAATAGGCATGAAGAAACCATAAAGACCGCATCAATTTTTTCGATATAGGCTATCACCGCAAAGTCCTCGATGCCTGGATTCCTCTTCGTGTAATCGGCAGGAATCATTCTAGAGTGAAAAGTGTTTGGAAAACGTAAGCGCCAGATAAGGAAGTTATAAGGTTCGCCGGCTAACGGCTGGACTGTCCCGCGCGTCCAAAGAACCGTACCCGGATCACAAAGTGCCGGCCCTCATCGCCCAGGAATTGCAGGAATTGCGGCGCGCCGGACACGTTGTTGACCGCTGTGGGATTGGCCTGTCCGGTGGCATTGTCGATGCCGCCGCGAAGCGCGAAGCGGTATCCATGGAAAGTCACCATCCGCTCGATCGCCAGGTTCAGATCGAAATTCAATGGATAGCGATAAGAATCGACCCCTCCGATAACTAAGCCAGCCTCGTCTCTTACCGAAAATGGATACCCGCTCCGCATTCCGGCGAGTACCGAGACGGCCCAATTCTTGAGTGGGAGCGGCAGATAAGTCCATGCCAGTAAGCGATTCGGAACGTCCCAAGGTAGCGGCACGAGGTTGTCCACTAACTGCAGAGGTTGGGGG
>CAZARO010001377.1:0-1863 GCA_964487165.1 uncultured Solibacteraceae bacterium
CTGGTGGCCGCCGGCTATGCCCCCGAAATCGCCTATTTCGAGTGCCTGCATGAGCTCAAGCTCATCGTCGACCTGATTCAGGAGGGCGGCCTGGGCTACATGCGCTACTCTGTTTCGGACACCGCCGAGTACGGCGACTACACCCGCGGACCGCGTGTGGTGAACGAACAGACGCGCGCCGAAATGAAGAAGATTCTGTCGGAGATTCAATCCGGAGAGTTTGCGCGCCAGTGGATCGCAGAGAACAAGAGCGGCCGCCACAAGTTTCTGGCTATGCGCGAGGAAGCCCGCAACCAGCCGGTGGAAAAAGTGGGCCGCGAGTTGCGCGAAATGATGACCTTCCTCAAGAAAAAGAAGGAAGCGGGAGTGCCGCAGGAAGTAGCGTAGTAAGTAACCGCTCCCTAACGGTCGCGGCTCCGTAACCGAGCCGCGACCGTCAGGGAGCGGTAGTTAGTGGAACGGAGCAGATCATACTTATCTGGTACGAAGCAGGTCACAGTTTATGAAAATCTCGACGTTCGATACCACTCTCCGGGACGGCACGCAGGGCGAATCCGTCTCTTTCTCGGTGGAGGACAAAATCCTCATTACCCAGAAGCTGGACGAGTTCGGCATCGACTACATCGAGGGCGGATGGCCCGGCTCCAACCCCAAGGATCGCGAGTTCTTCACCGCCGCCACGGGTCTCAAACTGAAGCACGCGCGGCTCACCGCGTTCGGCTCCACGCGTTTCGCGCGCAATCCGGTGGAGGAGGACCGCAACGTCCGCGCCCTGGTGGAGGCGGGCACGCCGGCGGTATCGATTTTCGGCAAGACGTGGGACCTCCACGTATCCCGCGCGCTGGGGATCTCGCTCGACGAAAACCTCAAGCTCATCTCCGAGACGGTGAAGTTCCTGTGCGAGCACGGCAAGGAAGTGATCTACGACGCGGAGCATTTCTTCGACGGCTACGCCGCCAATCCCGAGTATGCCCTGCGCACCCTGGAAGCCGCTCAGACCGCCGGCGCCGCCGTACTCTGCCTCTGCGATACCAACGGCGGCGCCATCACTTTCCGGCTGGTGGACGCGGTGGCGGAGGTGCGCAAGCGCTTCGACGGCGTGATCGGCATCCACACGCATAACGATTCCGACTTGGCGGTGGCCAACACCATCGCCGCCGTGGAAGCCGGCGCCACCCACGTGCAGGGATGCATGAACGGCTACGGCGAGCGCTGCGGCAACGCCAACCTGGCCTCCGTCCTCACCATCCTGGAACTGAAGCTGGGACACACCACCGTGGGCCCCGAAAAGCTCACCGGCCTCAGCTCGGTGTGCCGCTTCATCGCCGAGCTGGCAAATCTGCCGCTGCCCAATGACCGTCCCTTCGTGGGGAGAAGTGCCTTTGCGCATAAAGGCGGGGTGCACGTGGCGGCCGTCTTGAAGGACTCGGCGACTTACGAGCACATTCGCCCCGAATCGGTGGGCAATCGCCAGCGAGTGCTGGTGAGCGATCTTTCCGGCCGCGGCAATATCCTTTATAAGCTGAAGCAGCACGGCCTGGCCGATCGCCTGGACGAAGATTCCCGCCGCGAGCTGCTGGAACGCATTAAGCAGATGGAGTACGAAGGCTACGAATTGGAGGCGGCCGAGGGCACCTTCGAGCTACTGGTGCGGGAAGCGCTGAATCCCGGACTGCATTTCTTCGAAGTGGACAGCTACGAAGTCTCCACCCGCGCGGGGGCGTTAGCCACTCACGCGCAGACCTCCGCCACCGTCACCTTGCAGGCGCAGGACGGCGTACACACCGCTACCGCCACCGGGAACGGACCGTTCCACGCCTTGCACCAGTGCCTGCGCGAGTGCCTGGCGAAGGTTTACCCGCA
>CAZARO010001378.1:0-1863 GCA_964487165.1 uncultured Solibacteraceae bacterium
GGCAGGTCGGCGATTGCTTGCTGCACGCTCGACCGGGCGCCTTCGTGTCGATCCAACCGCGAGGATAGCCGCGATTCCAGCAGTGGAATCTCAGCCGACAAGTGCTGCAACCCAGCCGCCGCCTCGCCATGCCGCTCAGCCAGGCGCGCCGCCAGGTGAGATTCCATCAGAGGCAACTGGGCCGCGACATGCCGTAGTGCCGCCGTCGTTTCGGCGTTCTGTTGGTCGAGGCGCGACGCAACTTGGGATTCGAGCAGCGGCAACTGCGCAGCCAGGTGACGCAACCCGGCCGTCGCTTCTCCACTCTGTTGATCGATGCGCGAGCTCAGTCGGGCTTCCACCTGCCGCATCTCGGCCTGCAACACTTCGGACTGGCGGGCGCCCGCCGGCTGTTGGATGCGCCTGGCGGAAAAGACGAGGATCTTGAACTCCATGTGCACTTGCTGAACGCGCTGCCAGCGGCACGCGGGGTCCTTGGCCAGGCAGTTCGAGATCAGGCGGTCGAGCCCGGTATCGCCAATCGGTTCCGGCGTGGAATTCTCCAGGGACGCCGTCAGCTCCGCGCGGCTGTCGCCCGGAAACGCGCGCCGCCCGGTGAACATCTCGTACAGCAGGGCGCCCAGGGAGAAGATGTCCGATCGTGCATCGGGCGGGTTGCCGGCCAGCCGCTCGGGAGCCGTGTACGCCGTCACTTCCTCGACCGCGCCAGCCTCCGCGGGGATCAGTTCCACCCCCGTCGGTGAGAGGATTACGGAGCCCGGAGCCAGCGCTCCGTGACAATAGCCTTCCTCATGAGCGTGCCGCAAGGCGTCGACAATTTGCGAGGCGCAACGCAGAGCGTCATTCAGCGGCAGGCGTCCGGCTGCGAGCCGCTCGGTCAGGGTCTGGACGTTTGGGGTCATATCTGGCGATACCTTCCCGCATAAAGACTATTCGAAAATTTCTCGAAAGTCCAAGTTCTCAAAGGACATAGCAGTACCACTTAGATATCAACTTTAGTTAAGGGACCGGCGGGCAAAACGCGAGCAACCAGGGCCGCGCGCGGAATCTAGGCAGTACTCAAGATACTTATATAGTACGTTGAGGACTGGTTGCGCAACTGAAGCCGCTTCACACTGAAAAGAAAGCGGTCTTCGAGATGCCGGATTCTCCGACTCCAACATGCGACATTTGGCCCTGGGCGCCGTACCGCTGTCCGCGCTGCACCCGCCTGGATACTATCCCCATGCCGTTCGAGCACCTGCTGGACAAGCTCATCGGCTGCTTTCGGTACGCACCGTTCAAGTGCCGCGCCTGCCGCCACAAATTCTACCGCCGGCCGGCCGCGGTCTCCCAACAGCCCGCGCCGGCGGTGGAACGCGCGCCTGCGCGAAATGTGGCAGTATGTCATAGGGATCCCGCGGATACCTTGCGGCGGGTGGAACAAATCATCCGGGTTGCCGGGGGTACGCATCTCCGAAGGGGGTAGCACCATGACGCCCAAGCGCGGGCCGGAATTGCCGGCAGCGATCGAGTCGCGCGTTCTCGATGTCCCTGCCGCCCAGGATGCGGGCACGGGCATTCCGATCACCGTCATCCGCGGCGCCCGCAGCGGTCCCACGCTGGCCCTGATCGCCGGTAATCACGGCTACGAATACCCACCCATCCTGGCACTGCAAAGGCTTCGCGGCCAGATCGACCCGGCCGAGTTGAGCGGCCGCGTCGTCATGGTGCATACCGCCAACATGCCGTCCTTCCTGGGGCGCACGGTGTACTTCAGCCCGATTGACGGAAAGAACCTGAACCGTGTGTATCCCGGCCGGATCGACGGCACGGTCTCGGAACGGATCGCGTACGCCATCACCAGCGAGGTGATCGAGCCGG
>CAZARO010001379.1:0-1858 GCA_964487165.1 uncultured Solibacteraceae bacterium
CCGTACCCGCGTCGCAGATGTGGACCGTCGCCACTTACGTCCTCAAGCAGAAGCTCAAGGGCCGCAAGCAGTATCCCCTGGTGCTCATGCTCGAACCGCTGTATCGCTGCAACCTGGCGTGCGCCGGCTGCGGCAAGATCCAGTACCCCGGCCATATTCTCAAGCGCGAACTCACCCCCGAGGAATGCTTCCGCGCCGTCGACGAGTGCGGCGTTCCCACGGTCGCCATCCCCGGCGGCGAACCGCTCATGCACCCGCGCATCGATGAGATTGCCCGCGGCCTGGTGGCCCGCAAAAAGTACGTTTACATGTGTACCAACGCGCTGCTGCTGAAAGAAAAGCTGCACCTCTTCACGCCCAGCAAGTACCTCACGTTTTCGGTCCACATGGATGGCGAGAAGGAACACCACGACCTCTCGGTCTGTAAGGAAGGCGGCTACGAGATCGCTCTCGACGCCATTCGCGAGGCCGTCCAGCGCGGCTTTCGCGTCACCACCAACACCACCATCTTCGAAGGGGTCGACAGCAAATCCGTCCGCGCCTTTTTCAGCGGGATGATGGACGCGGGAGTGGAAGGCATGATGCTTTCGCCCGGCTACTCCTACGACAAAGCGCCCGATCAGCAGCATTTCAGCAACCGCGAATCGAATCAGTCCATGTTCCGCAAGCTTCTCTCCAATCGCGACGCGCGTTGGCGGTTCAACATGTCCCCGCTGTTCCTCGAATTCCTGATGGGCAAGCGCGACCTGCAGTGTACCCCGTGGGGCATGCCGTCGTACAGTATTTTCGGCTGGCAGAAGCCTTGCTACCTGCTGCAGGACGGCTACGCGGACACCTTCCAGGAACTGCTCGACTCCACCGACTGGTCGAAATACGGCTATGAATCGGGCAATCGAAAGTGCGCCAACTGCATGCTGCACTCCGGGTACGAGGCCTCCGCGGTGGACTACACGTTTTCGTTCCAGGGCATCTTCGCCACCCTTCGCGCCATGCTATTCTCGCGCTATCGCGATCCGGAAGCGGCGCGCCAGGTGGCCGCTGAGACGCCCAAGCCCGCGCTCGTGCAGATCGGCGACATCGCTTCCCGGCCCACGCTCGCCGGCACGGAAATTGCGGCTGCCGACCAACTACCCAGCGGCATCGAACAGGCCTTCGATTATCGCGGGGACGTTGCCGTCACGCTGGGTACTGGCGAACGGCTCGAGGGCTATATCTTCGACCGCGAACAAAAAGAGGACCTGGCCGCCTCCACCTTGCGCATCATGACCAAGCCGGGGCAAAAAATCACCGTCCGTTACGCCGACGTCGCCCAGCTTTCCTTTACCGGGCGCGATATGGCCGACGGGCGGAGCTGGGAAGCCTGGATCCGCAAATACGCCGAACGTAAAGCGGCCGGTGAAAAGAACATCGAACTGCTGCCGGAAACACTCGAGTAAGTAGGCGAAGCTTTATCTGATCTTCGCTATTTATTCGTGCGAATCCGCCCATCGATTCGCCGACGTGAGTCTAGGACTATTAGACTTGCTGGAGCCCTCTATGATATACACTATCCCATGCAAGTAACTGACCTCAAAGCGAAGTGGAAAAACCCAAATGACATGGAGGCCCATGTAGCAGTGCTGGACGGTGACAAACTTACTGTCGATCATCCTAACTGGAACCTTAGTGACAGTACCGGCCGCGACCTGGCCTCTAAGCACACTGAGTTTCATCTGACGGGGACGATGACGGTAACAGTCACCATCGGGTCCGCGCCGGCCGCAGCGGCCCCGGCGGCGGCACCGGCACTCGCAGGCCACCGTCCACCGCCGCCGAAGACCTTGCCATTCAATAAGACCATGAAACTAACGACGTGGGG
>CAZARO010001380.1:0-1855 GCA_964487165.1 uncultured Solibacteraceae bacterium
CACAACTGCGGGTCGGTGGCGATTGCCCGGGCGACGGAAGTCTTGGATTTTGCCATGGTTCTCTGTCATTCTACCTGAGGGCTGCGCCCTCAAAATCCCTGCGGGATTTGGAAGTCAAGGAGTCAGGAGTCAGAAGACAGAATAACGCCGCTCACGTGATTCGATGAGGGCGGCGGCGAAAGCTCGGTGGCTGGGAGAAATGGCGCGGTGTTCTGTCTCTTGACTGCTCAGGGAGTTGCAAAATACGAAGAACCGCTTGCTGGCGCGCGCGGCTCGGAATGGCGCCTCTGTGTTAGCCAGAGCCTACCGAGCCGCGACCGCCAGGGAGCGGTCGATCAGCCGAAACGTGCAACTCCCTCAGAAGTCAGAAGACTGAATGGCGCCGCTCACGCGGCTCGATGAGGGCGACGGCGAAAGGCACCTCCAATGGCGCGGTCTTCATTCTGTCTTCTGCCTTCTGTCTTCTGTCTCCTGTCTTCCGTCTTCTCCTGCTAAGCTGGAGAGTCCCCAAGTGAGGGAGCCATGGCAGACTTCATCGGCGCCATCGATCAAGGCACCACCAGCACACGTTTTCTGGTATTCGACCGGAGCGGCCGCATCGTAGCCAGCTCCCAGAAAGAGCATCAGCAGATCTATCCACAGCCCGGATGGGTGGAACACGATCCCGAAGAGATCTGGTTCCGCACCCGCGAGGTCATCGCCGAGGCCATGGCGCAGCGCGGCCTGCAGCCGGCCGACCTGGCAGCCCTGGGGATCACCAATCAGCGCGAGACCACCCTGCTGTGGAATCGCAGCACCGGCAAACCTGTAGCCAACGCGCTCGTCTGGCAGGACACGCGCGTGGGAGACGATGTCTCCGAATTTTCGCGCGCGGGCGGCCCGGACCGCTTCCGCTCGAAGACCGGACTGCCGCTCGCCACCTATTTCAGCGCGCTGAAAATCCGCTGGCTGCTCGACCACGTCCCCGACGCCCGCCGGCAGGCCGACGAGGGCCAACTTCTCTTCGGCACGGTCGACACCTTCCTCGTGTGGCACCTCACCGGCCTGCACCTCACCGATTGCACCAACGCCAGCCGCACGCAGTTGATGAATCTCGAAACGCTCGACTGGGACCCCGAACTGCTAGCCGCGTTCTCCATCCCACGGCAGCTGCTGCCGCAAATCCGATCGAGCAGCGAAGTCTACGGTGCCGCTACTCTGGACGCTGTGGCAGGCGTTCCGGTGGCCGGAATCCTGGGCGATCAGCAGGCCGCGCTCGTCGGCCAGACCTGCTTTCAGGCGGGCGAGGCGAAAAACACTTATGGCACGGGATGTTTCCTGCTCATGAACACGGGACGCGAAATCGTCCATTCCAAACATGGCCTGCTCACCACGGTGGCTTTCCAACTCCACGGCCAGCCGGCGCACTACGCGCTCGAGGGCAGCGTGGCCATCACCGGCGCGCTGGTGCAGTGGATCCGCGATAATTTCGGGTTGATTACCACCAGTCCGGAGATCGAATCGCTCGCCCGCCTGGTGGAAGATAACGGCGGAGTTTATTTCGTCCCCGCCTTTTCGGGATTGTACGCGCCGTACTGGAAACACAATGCCCGCGGAGTGATCGCCGGGCTGACGCGCTACTCCAACAAGAGCCACCTGGCGCGCGCGGTGCTGGAGGCCACCGCGTTCCAAACGCGCGAGGTAGTGGAGGCCATGGAGAAGGATTCGGGCGTCGCCCTGCGCGTGCTGCGCACCGATGGCGGCATGGTGGGGAACGAGCTACTGATGCAGTTCCAGGCCGATATTCTGGACCGCGAAGTGGTGCGTCCGGCGGTGCGGGAGACCACGGCGCTGGGCGCGGCCTACGCGGCGGGCC
>CAZARO010001381.1:0-1854 GCA_964487165.1 uncultured Solibacteraceae bacterium
CGGCATTGGCCGCGTCGATAGCGGTGTTCCCTCCGCCGATTACAATCACGCGCCGGCCCACGGCGAAATCGGGCGAAGTCTTATACCGCTCGATGAAGCGCAGCGCGTCGATGACCCCCGCAGCCTCTTCGCCGGGGATGCCGAGCCGCTCCATGGCGCCCAGTCCCAATCCCAGGAAGACGAACCCGAAGTCCCGTTCCAGTTCTTCGAGCGAGACCGTGGCGCCGACGTCCGCCGATCGAAACTCCACCCCCAGCGAGCGCACCAGCTCCACTTCGCGCAGGCTGTCGGTGGCGCGCAGCTTGTACTCCGCCACCCCGTAGGTGTTCAATCCACCGGGCAGCGAGCGATTGTCGAAGACGGTCACGGAGTGGCCGTGCCGCGCCAGTTCCGCCGCGCAGGCCAACGACGCCGGCCCGCCGCCCACGCAGGCCACCCGGTGCACGACGGCGGATTTCTCCACCGGCAACGCTCCCTGCGCGTCGTAGAAACGGTCCATGGCGTAGCGCTGCAAGCGGCCGATCTCGATGGGCTTCTGGTTGTAGCGGTGCATCACGCAACTGCCCTCGCACAGCACGTTCACGGGGCAGACTCGCGCGCAACTCAGGCCCAGGATATTGGCATCGAGAATGGTGAACGCGGAGCCGCGCAAGTTGCCGGTAGAGATTTTTTTGATGAAGCGGGGAACGTCGATGTGCGTGGGGCAGGCCGCGGTGCAGGGCGCGTCGAAACAGAAGAGGCAGCGGTTGGCTTCCGCCAGAGCGGACTGCGAGTGGAGCGCCGGATGGAGATCGGGGAATTGCCGCAGGCGCTCGGGCGCGGGAGTCACCGGACGCCTCCCGCCGCCATGGCGCCCACGCTGGCCAGGGCCTTGTCGAGCATCCCGAAGAAGTTGTCCACGTCCGCGCGGCCAATGTTCATGGGCGGGGAAAGACGCAGCACGTTGCCGTACATCCCACCCTTGCCGAGCAGCAGACCTTGGTCGCGGCACGCTTCCATCAGCCGACCGGTAGCGGCAGCCGCGGGCGCTTTGGTCTGGCGATCTTCCACCAGCTCGATGGCCTGCAGCAGTCCCATGCCGCGCACGTCGCCGATAAGGGGGTGGCGCTCCTGCAATTCCAGCAGGCGGCCGCGCAGGTACGCTCCGGTGGCTTCGCAGTTAGCCGGCAGATTCATTTCTTCGATGTAATCGATCACTGCTTTGGCCGCGGTGGAGACCACCGGATTGCCGCCGAAGGTGGAAATGGTGAGGCCTTTCACCGCGTCGGCCACTTCGGGCTTCGCCACCGTCAGCCCGATGGGACTGCCGTTGCCCAGCCCTTTCGCGCAGGTCATGATATCCGGCGTCACGCCCCACTGCTCGATGCCGAACCACTTCGTGCCCGTGCGCCCCCAGCCGGTCTGCACTTCGTCGCTGATGAAAATGCCCCCATGATTGCGGATGATCTTTTCGACAATCTGAAAGTACTCTTTGGGCGGGGTGATGAATCCGCCGACGCCCTGAATCGGCTCGCCGATAAAGCCGGCGATGCGTCCGCTGGTGGAGGTACGGATCATCTCTTCCATATCCTGGGCGCAGCGCACTTCGCAGCTGGGATAAGTCAGCCCGAAGGGGCAGCGATAGCAATAGGCGTTGTGCGCGTGGACTACGCCGGCTTGCGAAGGGCCCAGCCGCCACGCGGATTGCCCGGTAAGCGTCATGGCGGCCGCGGACCGGCCGTGATACGAGTGGCGGAGCGCCACAATTTCGGTGTTGCCGGTGTAACAGCGCGCCGCAAGAATGGCGGTCTCGTTGGCTTCCGTGCCGCTGTTGGTGAAAAATGACTTAGTAAGTTGCCCGCCGGGAGTGAGCGA
>CAZARO010001382.1:0-1853 GCA_964487165.1 uncultured Solibacteraceae bacterium
CGGTGGCCAGTCGCGCGATGCGGCATATGGCCACGGGCGCGCCGGTCTGCGTCACCGTGACGTTGCTCAACGGGCTGGTCTACTCGCGCACGGCGCTCTATCATTCCATGAACTATCGCAGCGCGGTGTGCTTCGGGCGCGGGCAGCGGGTGATGGACGCAGCGGTGCAACGAACGGTGTATGAGGCGATGGTGAGCCGCTATTTTCCCAATCGCACCGAGGGGCGGGATTACTCCGCGCCCACGGCGGCGCACCTGGAATCCACCATGCTGATCGAAGTGGAGATCGAGGAGTGGAGCGCCAAGATGCGGACTGGCGGACCGCTGGGGCCGCTGGATGCAGTGGAAGACGCGCCCGGCACTTGCGGGGTGGTGCCGCTGTAACACGTCGGAAGGCCGAGTGCCACTCGGCCGCAGGATGCCATCCTGCCCCACCCTAGCCTCACGTCAGTGGTCTACGTATAGCTAAAGAACGCCCTGAGAAGCTCCGTCTGGCCGTCCCGCAGAGACTTTGAGATCGTCGAACCCGTGTTGAAACTCGGAACGCAATTGACCTCCGAGTTGCTGCACGTCAGCCTTCGTGGCGGGTACGTGACCGTTATCCATGGTGCTGTCCTTCATATTCTGCAACGGCGGAGCCTGCTACAATCGCAGAGATGGCCAACGAGATTTTCGCTCTTTTCGATACCACCGAAGGTAAGTTCAAGCTCAAGCTTTTCGCCGACAAGGTGCCCGCCACAGTGGAGAACTTCGTCAGCCTGGCGGAAGGCACTAAGACCGGGAAGCCGTTTTACGACGGGACCGTCTTTCATCGCGTGATTCCCGATTTCATGATCCAGGGCGGCGACCCCGAAGGTACGGGACGCGGCGGACCGGGATACAAATTCGCCGACGAATTTCATCCTGACCTGAAGCATGCCAAGAAGGGCATCGTTTCCATGGCCAACGCCGGCCCGCACACCAATGGCAGCCAGTTCTTCATCACCGTGGCGGCCACACCGTGGCTCGACAAGAAGCACAGCGTCTTCGGAGAAGTGGTGGAAGGCTACGACGTGGTCCAGAAGATTTCCGAAGTTCCCCGCGGCTCGCAGGACCGGCCGAAAAAGGAAGTCAAGGTCCTCTCGGTCAAGATCGAGCGGACATAGCTCACAGCTGTGAGACTGGCGATCTTCGGCGGCACTTTCGACCCCATTCATGAGGCCCACCTGGCGATCGCGCGAGAGGCCGCGGAAGGCTGCGGCCTGGATCGCGTGCTGCTGGTGCCGGCCGACAATCCACCGCACAAAACGGGAGTCACGCACGCGCCGTACGAGGATCGCGTGCGCATGGCGGAACTGGCCTGCCGCGGCGTGGAACACCTGGAAGTTTCGCGCCTGGAGGAAGGCACGCGGTGGAGCTATTCCATCGACACAATAGAAAAAGTGCGCGCGCGCATGGCCGAGGGGGATGAGCTTTTCTTCGTGATCGGCGCGGACGCGTTCGCCGACATCCGTACGTGGCGGCGATGGCAGGACGTAGCCCGCGCGGTCTGTTTCCTGGTGGTGAGCCGCCCCGGCGGTACCTACGAAGTGCCGCCCGAAGTCCGCCTGAAGCGTCTCGACAGGTTGGAACTGGCCGTCTCTTCATCGGAGATTCGCGCGGAACTGGCAGCCGGCAGGCGCCCGGCGGAGGTTCCCAAAACGGTGATGGACTACATTCTGGAACACGGCCTCTATGGCGTCCGCCCGTCGCGATTGTGATTACACTCGGTGGAAAATGATTGGCGACTTCGAACCCGGCGCCGAGCACTTTCTCGCTTCAGGAATTGAGGTCTGCGTTATCGGCGTTCATCCCGTTCATCTGCGGCCTATACTA
>CAZARO010001383.1:0-1852 GCA_964487165.1 uncultured Solibacteraceae bacterium
ATGCCTGGATGCTCCAGCCGCAGCGCCTGGGCGTGCTGGTGAAGTACGGCGAGGGGCCGCACATGAGCGCGCTGGCGCTGATTCCCATCGCGCTGGCGTTCACTTGGGGCTCGCTCGAAAAGCGGCGGCCGTGGGCCATTGCGCTGGCGGCGCTCGCCTCCGCGGGGGTGGTCTCCACCAATTTTTATGGCGCTATCGCGCTGGCCGTCTTTTACCCGGTGATGGTGTGGAGCTTGTGGATCACCCGCCAGCAGAAGCGCATCCTCGCGCCGGCCATCGCCATTCCGGTGCTGGCCTACGGGCTGACGGCCTGCTGGCTGGTGCCTTCGTATGTCCGGGTGACCGCCGCCAACATGATCTACGTGTCACAGCACGGTACCACGTGGTCCATCTGGCTGGCGGTAGCGGTGACGGTGCTATTCGCGCTGGCGTCCGACTGGCTGGCGCGCGGCAAACCGGAGCGCGCCTGGGGCGTCTTTGTGGCCGGGTGCGTCATCTTTTTCTCGCTCAACGTGCTGGGCAATTATTACTTCAATTTCCGCATCGCCGGCGAGCCCATCCGACTGCTGCCGGAGCTCGACATGATCTACATCATGGCCATCGTGCTGCTGCTCCAGTGGATGTGGAACCGCCCCGGCATCGCCCTGCGCGCGCTGGCCATTGGGTTGGTTTTGGCTTCGTTTTACACCTCGGTGGGCTACATCCGCCACGCCTGGCACATGTTCCCCACCTGGCCGGATTACCGAAGCCGGGTGGAATATCGCATTACCGATTGGCTATGGAAGAGCATGCCGGACGCGCGCGTGGCGCCCTCGGGGTCGGTGCGCTTCTGGTTTGATGCCTGGCACGACCTGGCGCAGCTCGGCGGCGGGTCGGAACAAGGGCTGCTGAATAAACAGGTGGAACCGGCGCAGTGGGAATCGAACCTGGGGACCCACGGCGAGCCGACCGTGCTCTGGATGCAATCCATGGGCGTGGATGCGCTCTTCGTTTCCGACAAGCACTCGCAGGAGTTTTTCAAGGATTTCCAGCACCCCGAAAAAGTGGCGGGCCTGCTGCCGGTGCTCTTCGACGACGGGCAGGGCAACACTATATATAGGGTACCGCGGCGCTATCCGGCGCGCGCCCGCGTGGTGGATACCGCGAAGTTCCAAAAGCTCCAACCGCAACGCGGAAACGATGACGTGGAATACCTCGGCTACTATGTCGACGCCATCGAAAAAGGCCCCGACGCGCCACCCACCTTGACGCGCGCAGGGCCGGATGCCATGCTGGTTCACGCTAAAGTGGAACCCGGACAATCCATCGTGGTACAGGAAACTTACGACCCCTCGTGGCAAGCCACCGCGGACGGGCAAACGCTCGCTGTCCGCAAAGACGTGATGGGATTCCTGTGGATCGACGCGCCGCCGGGCGAGCGCGACATCCGGCTGGAGTTCGTGACCCCGCTCGAGAATCGCGTGGGCCGCATGGTGACGCTGGCCACCTTGCTGGTGCTGCTGGCGATGGCGCTGTTCCGCCGCTTCTGGGAGCCGCTGGTGTGACACGCCGCCTCACTCGCAGACGCGAAATCCTGCTCGATTGCGCCCTGCTGTTTCTCCTGGCCTCCCTTTTTCTAGCGCCCTATTACACCCACAAATACACTGACCAGTGGCCTTCCATCGAGAGTACGTTCATTTCCGACGCGCGCTTTCTCGCCGCCCATTGGCCGCATCCGCAGTGGCAGCCGTTGTGGTACACCGGCACGCGCTTCGACTATATTTACCCGCCCGCGCTGCGCTACGGCACGGCGCTGCTTTCCAAGATCTTCGGCTGGTGGACCGTCAAGACCTACCACTTCTGCACCATGTTC
>CAZARO010001384.1:0-1851 GCA_964487165.1 uncultured Solibacteraceae bacterium
CGGGAAAGCCGTGGTGCGCAACCGCATCAAGCGGCGCGTCCGCGAGGCCGTCCGCCTTCACCTCGATCGGTTAAACCCCCAGTGGTCCATCGTCATCAATCCCCGCCGCAAAGCGCTCGATGCTCCGACGGAGGATCTGCAGCGGGAGGTGGAACGCCTGTTTCTCCGCTGCAATGGATCGTAACCCGGGCAATTCGCGTATATAAGTTTTGTGTGTCCCCCTGGCTGCCCTCGGCGTGCCGCTTTTACCCGACCTGTTCGGATTATATGCGCGAAGCCGTCGAGCGATACGGCGCGGCCAAAGGGGTGTGGATGGGATTGCGGCGCCTGGCGCGATGTCATCCGTTTCATGCCGGCGGGTACGACCCCGTACGGTGACGCCAGGATCGAACGGAATTTTCTGAATGGCCGAATCAACCGGTAACAAGGGTCTGGGACAGCCGCCCGAACAGATGTCGACGGAAACGCGGCTCCTGCTGGCGTTCCTCCTGATGGGCGCGATCATGTTCCTGACGCCCTACTTCTTCAAGTCGCCGACGCCCGCTCCTAACGCCAAGAAATCCACGCAATCCGGGCAGTCCGCCGGGAATACGGTGCCTGCCGTGTCCGTCGAGGCGCCGCCTGCGGAGGCTGCCGAAGCCAACAAAGCTCCCGTCGTCCCGGTCACCCAGGCGCCGGCGGAACCGCCCTTCGTCATCAATACCGACTTCTTCAAGATCACCTTCAGCAACCAAGGCGCCAACGTCCGCAGCTGGCAGCTGAAAAAGTCGCTGGCCGAAGGCAAACCGCTGGAACTGGTGAACACCGCGGCGGCGGTCGAAGATCCGTACCCGTTCTCGTTGTACATGGCCGACCGCAAGCCTCTCGCCAAGAAACTGAATGCCGCGCTCTACCAAAAGACCGTCGATCCCGATGGGTTGGGGGTGGTTTACGACTATTCGGACGGCCACACCACGGTCCGCAAGGCGTTTCGCTTCCAGAAGGACAGCTACCTGGCGCAAGTGACCAGCGAAGTCACTACCGACGGGCAGCCGGTGGACCACGGGCTCCAGTGGCGCGGCGGGTTCGGCGACTTCACCCTCGCCAATCCGGCCGCCAAACAGCAGACCATCCACTTCGATCTCGCCGGCAACAAACTGGTGGAGCAGACCGTGAGCGCCGCCAAGAACGGACCGGCCACCGCGAGCGGTAATTTCTCGTTCGCCGGCATCGAAGACGGCTACTTCACGGCGGTATTTCTGCCGGAAGGCAACGCCGCTATGCAGGAGGTGACGTTCTCCGATACCACGCGCACGCCGCTGATCGAGAAGCCGGCGGCTTACACCGGCGCGGCCGTCTCCATGGGCGCGGTGAACCATTTCCGGGTTTTCGTCGGCCCCAAGGATTACGACCTGCTCAAGCACGTCGACCCCAAGCTGGAACAACTGGTGAATTTCGGCTGGCTGTCGATCATCGCCAAGCCGCTGTTCCTGGTGGTCAATTGGTTCAACGACGTTGTGGTCCATAACTTCGGCTGGGCCATTGTGGTGGTCACCGTAGTGATTAACTTCGCGCTCTTTCCGCTGAAGCTTGCCAATATGAAGTCCATGCGGAAGATGCAGGCGCTCAAACCGCAGGTGGACGCCATCAATGCGAAGTATAAAAACATCAAGATGACCGACCCCCGCAAGGGCGAGCAGAACCAGGAGGTGATGGACCTCTATAAGAAGTACGGCGTCAACCCCATGGGCGGCTGCGTTCCCATGCTGCTGCAGATTCCGTTCTTCTTCGCGTTCTATACGGTATTTCGCGTGTCGGTGGAAATGCGCGGCGCCAACTGGCTTTGGATTCACGATCTCTCGCAGCCGGAAC
>CAZARO010001385.1:0-1841 GCA_964487165.1 uncultured Solibacteraceae bacterium
CGTGACCGACGTTGCCGGCGTCACCAGGTCTGCTCCTCTGTACTACGCCTCGCCGGGGCAGATCAATTTCGTAGTCCCAACCGGCAGCGCCATCGGTCCGGCAACCCTCACGGCCGCCGGCCAGAGCCTTTCCTTCTCGGTGACGGCAATCTCGCCGAGCCTCTTCCCGGTAGGGCAGTTCGTGGCCGTGCATTCGGATGGCACGCAGACCGTCGAGAGCACTGTGGCGCCCATCTCCTTCGGTTCCGATACCGTTTATCTGGTGTTGTACGCTACCGGAATCCGCAACCGCTCGTCGCTCGAAGGCGTTACCTGCACCATCGGCAACAATCTCATCTTGCCGGTGACGTATGCGGGAGCGCAATCGCAATTCCCCGGCCTGGATCAAGTGGTGGTGCCATTGCCCGCGAGCTTGAATGGCGTGGGCACGGTGAGGGTGGTTGTGACAGCAGATGGATACTCGAGCAACGCGCTTTCGCTTTCCTTTTTCGAGTAATCCATCGGTCAAGGAATCATCCGCAGCAGGAAATAGCAGATCACACAGATCCAGAAGTCGACGGCCAGGCCCCAATCGAGCCGGTAGAGCTGGTGCTGCCCGCGCGGCGGAAGGTAGCGATACATTCCGTAGTAGATGGCGTTGCCCACCAGCACGGCGATCAGCGACTGCCAGAACGAGCGATTGAAGACCTTGCGTTGCGGTGTGGACATCCCGGCGGATTTCAGGATACACCCGATTCGGCTCGAGAGGCTTACACGGACGACAAACCGAGTTGGACAGTTATAGCTCGGTCCACAGCGCGAATATCCTCGATGGACAGAGTTGCAAGCTTCGATTTGAGCCGCTGCTTGCTGACTGTTGCGATCTGATCGGCCATCGCTTTGCGCGGCGCGCCGTTCAGTTCGATTGGGGCTTCGCACGGATAGACGCGGGTTACGTTGCTCGTGATCGGAACCACCTGAACGCGATTCAGGCTGCGGTTCGAAGCGTCATTGCTGACGATCACAGCGGGCCGCGTTTTTTGGACTTCGCCCACCCAGCGACGGGTCGAAATCAACCCACCAGACTTCACCGCGAAGCATGGGCGCTCGCGATGTCGCCAATTACGCCTTCGGACCATTCCAAGGCATCCCGTTCCCGTGCATCGTCCGCAGCCATCTCGCGGTAGGCGGCCTCCATGTCCGACGGCACCACGTGAGGGCGCGCCAGCTTTTCGATGAACTGACTGATGCGACGCCTGCCTACCGTCCGATGAAGCCCTTCGTACACCGATTCGCTGACTGTTATGGTGAGTTTCCGATTCATAACGCTGCCTATACGAATTGTACACGTATAAAGCGAGGTTGCATCCTTCGCCCCATTCCAGTAATCTCAATAGAGTAGTAGTCCATTAAACCCTATCTGCAAGGGGGTGATTATGTCAGCCATCGTAACCGAGACCCTCCCGAGTCGCCAAGAGCTTGAAATCGAACATGATCGCACCGTCCGCGAAGAGATCGAAACCTTCCGCGCGCGCTCCTTGGCGTACCTCGCCGGCGACATCACCGAAGATCAGTTCCGCCCCTTTCGACTGAAACACGGCATCTACGGCCAGCGCCAGGCCGGCGTCCAGATGGTGCGCTGCAAGATCCCCGGCGGACTGCTCACCGCCCCGCAAGTGGAGCAACTCGGGCGCATCGCCGACGAATTCGGCGGCGGCCGCGGCCATCTCACCACGCGCCAGAATATCCAATACCACTTCGTACCCCTGGCGCGCGTGCCCGACCTGATGCACCTGCTGGCCGACGTGGGCCTCACCAATCGCGAAGCCTGCTACAACACCGTGCGCAATGTCACCACCTGC
>CAZARO010001386.1:0-1840 GCA_964487165.1 uncultured Solibacteraceae bacterium
GTTTTCGAAACCTGGGAGACAGCGTCCCATCGAATGTCCAGAACCGGGGTACTCTGCGCGTATACCGCAGCCGGAAGAACGGCGCTCAGTAGCAGAAGCGAGGCGGAAAGGTTTCCTGGTCGCATGGTTAGTCAAACGATAACACCCTGATCGCAGACCCGGTGTTCCGGCGATTTTGACGGAGTTTTTTTGCACCCTACTTTTTTTCCAACCCTACTAAGGTTCTTGACTGCTGGAGCCGATAGATGGTCAGGCACACGAGTGATTTCGCTGAAGAAAATCCTCCAGGGCGACGACGCGGGCGTAGAGACGCTCTTGCGCGTCGTGCGGCTGCTGCTCGAAGGCATCGAACAGCACGCTATCGAAGGCGACCCCGACGATTTGGGCGCCTTCCGCACGAATATTCAAAGGCTTACCAACTCGCTCGAGGGTGACCTGGCGGTGTCCGATTTGCTCGTCGAAGCCGGTTCGGCGCTGCAGACGCTGGAAGACTACAACCGGCGCACGGCCCGCTATCTGAAACGTCCGGCGGGCGAGTGGCAGGCGGTAGTGGCCATGTTGATCTCGGCCATCGCTGCTATGCCGGCTGCGGACGGCGAGAAGGTCGGCCGCTTACGGGAAATTGCCAGCCGGGTGCGTGGGGCGAATGCCGCGGAAGACGTCCATAAGATCCGCCTCCAACTCGCGGAATGCCTGACGGAGTTGCAACTCGATACGCGCCGCCAGAAGGAGCAGGATACCCGCGTCGCGCCGCCGGCAGCCGCGGAGCCGGGGCCGGGGCCGCCACCGGCCAGAAGCGATGAGGTGACCGGGCTGGCTACGCGCGCTCAGGCCGAAGAGGCGCTGGTAAACGCCTGGCAGACCGACCCTCCCTCGTACGTCGCCGTGATGGCGGTGGACCGCCTGCAGATTTTCAATATGCGATTCGGCCATTCGGTAGGCGACGAAGTGCTTCGCTACTATGGCGAGTTCCTCCGCGAGCAGTTCCGCCCGGAGGACCGGATCTTCCGTTGGAGCGATGGCGTGCTGCTGGCCCTGCTGCCTCGGCCCAACCGCCTGGAGATCGTCCGCGATGAAGTGGCGCGGCTGATGGACGTCCGCTGCGAGCATACCGTGCAGACGGCATCGCGCACGATTCTACTGCCCATCGCAGCGCGTTGGACGGTCTTCCCGTCGATGGCCGCGCCACGGCTGCTGATGCATAAGATCGACGCGTTCGCGGAGGCGAAGGCGGCGAGGGAATGAAGCGCCTGCAGCGCAGTCCATGGAGTCTGAAACTTGAGAAGCGAAGTAGGGCAGGTTGCAACCTGCGGCGGGTTGGTAACCCGCTCTGGAGGGCCGTGAATAGGCCTCGGAAGGCCGATTGCCAATCGGCCGCAGGATGCCATCCTGCCCCACTTGGGACGCCCTGTGCCAACCAGAAATCAACAACTTGGGGGCTTCGGAAGGAGGTTTCCGGAGAGCTTGCAGCTGGCCTCTCCGGGGCTGGTGGCGCTAAGCCGCTCGCGGTCCCCAACCCTGGAGCTGAAAGCTATCAGCTAATAAAACAAATATTTCCGCCACTGCGCGTCGCCCTTACCGAGCATGCGCATCAGGTGTCGGCTTGTGTGCAGGCTAAAAGGCCGCGGCATGCGCGCCAGTTTCATGCCGGCTTCCTCCGGGGTGCGGTTTCCCTTGCGGTTGTTGCAGGGGTGACAGCAGGCCACCAGATTCTCCCAGGCCGTCTCGCCGGAGCGCGACCGCGGAATCACGTGGTCCAGAGTCAGTTCGCTCGAGGGCATCACGCGATGGCAATACTGGCAGGTGTAACGGTCGCGCATCAAAATGTTCTTGCGCGAGA
>CAZARO010001387.1:0-1839 GCA_964487165.1 uncultured Solibacteraceae bacterium
GTGCCGTGCGGATTGTGGCAGTCCACGCACGACATGGCGCCTTGCGGCAGCTTGTGGGTGTAGGGCCGCTGGAAGCTGGCCCACACATCCTGGTGGCACGAGGAGCAGAGCTTGTTTATATCGGGAATCTTGCGCGCGACCAGCCCGTCCGGCCCGTTCTTGTGGACCGAGTGGCAGGCCACGCACGCCACCTGGTTTCTGGCGTGGCTGCTGGAAATGCGCCCCACCTGGGTGGGTTGATTCAAGTGGCAGGTGAGGCAGACCTTGTCGGCCGCCGCGGGGGCGATCTTGAGCGGATTGCGAATATCGGCCGCCGACATGGATTCCGCGTGTTTGCTTCCCGGACCATGGCAGGATTCGCAGGCCTTGCCGTCGAAGCCGCGCTTCTTGTCGGCTTCCACCTGGTGGTGAGGATTCTTCTGAAAGGCGTTGAAGATGTCCTCGTGGCATGCCTGGCAGGTATCGGAGCCGACGTATTCCGCCGGCTTAGGGGGTTCTTTGGATGGAGCGGGGGCGCTCGCTTTCTCTTGAGCGCCCCCGGAAGTAGCGGATAACAGCAGGGCCGCCCCGAGGATCGGTAACCAGCGCGCCCCCCGGGGGAAGCGCGCTGGCGGAAGGCTGGCCATGCTCAATTGTCTCGGCGGCCGGAACATGGTCGTCTCCTTTTGGTAGTTACCTTTTACTGACCGACGTGTACCGTAGTCGCATCGTAGGCTGCGCCGGGGCCGTGGCAAACCGTGCAGCTTTCGCCAAACTGAGCGCTGGTGTTGAGCACCGCGTGCGCCAAGGTCGGCGTATCGAAGTGGCAGGCCGTGCAGGCCGAGGTGGTGGCCGGGACCGGATTGATCAACGCCGACGGATCGGTGACACTGTTCAACCCTACAGGCAGCACATCTTGCGAACCGCCGGTGTGGCACATGGTGCAGTTGGCGGTATCGCCCACCGAGCCGTTCAGCATGGCCGGATAGAGCACGCCGGTGTTGGGGATCTTAGCGGGGACGGGAGCGAAGGCAGCGCCAAAATCGTTGATGCTGCCGCCGTGTCCCACCACGACGTAGTCGGCGCCGGCCGCGCCCAGTTTGTTGCCGGTATGGATGGAGTGAATCAGCAGGGCGAAGTTGATGCCCTGGTTCGGCAGCGACTGATAGGACGCGACAACCGCGGTAGGCCGGGTGGTGGCGTCGGTATTGCTCGGATTGTGGCACAGTACGCAATAGGTCACGTTGTTGCGCAGGCCGCCGTGAACTTCCAGGTAGGTGTGGCAGCCCTGGCAATTGGCCATCGCCACTACCGTGCGGCGCGGCGTCACCGGAGAGCCGTCCACCGAGAAGTTGATGATCTGGTTGGTGCCGCCGTAGCTGGTGGTCACTGCCTGGCTGGTGCCCGGCAGCAGCGTGGTGGAGAGCCGGCCTTCGATGCCGATGGTGTAGGTGCCCTTGGCCTTGGCCGGAACCACATTGGTAAAGGTGTAGGTGCAATTTCCACTGCCATCGCACTTGGAGCCGTTAATTGCCGATTCCGTTACATATCCGGGGGTCGAGGTGTTGGTGCCGAAGATGGTGTAGCCGTAATCGGTGGTCGGACCGGCCAGGGTGAGTGAAAGCGAACCGCTATTGGCCGTGAAATAGCTCATCGGAATCCCTTGGCCGGCATTGTTCGTGACCGTGAAGCTCACTGTCGGGGCCGTACCCGGCGTTCCGCCGGTAACTTTGGTCAGCGTAAAGTTGAGTCCGGGGACTCCGGGCGCCTGGTCGTCAACCGTGTGCGCACCGATGATGGAAGCGTCAAACGGCAGTTCGCCCTGCGGAATGTGGCAGCCGGCGCACTGCGTGTCGTCGA
>CAZARO010001388.1:0-1837 GCA_964487165.1 uncultured Solibacteraceae bacterium
TTTTGGGTGGTGAGAACCCGCGGCTGAAGCTGGTATTGCCTTCGAATTAGCGGCGGTGTGGGGCGGGATGGCATCCTGATGCCACATGGTTTTCTCAGTTTCGGGCATCTGCAATAGTGGGGCGGACGCCCTCGTCCGCAGCCGACCCCCTGATCGGTCTCTTCTTGCCCAAGGGCCTGAATCCACACGCGCAGCGGGACGAGGGCGTCCCGGCCAGGGGGCCTGCTCCACTTGATTTCCGCAGGAGTCTCGCACTTGGGAAAACTACGCGGCATTGGGGTGGCATCCTGCGGCGACCCAGAGGGTCCCCCGTCAATCGGCCCGGTGCCGGTTACCAACCCGCTGCAGGTTGCCATCCTGCCCCACTTAGCGCCGGACGTCCGGGGCGCGTTCAGCCCGCCGCCTTCCGTGGTTCTCCGAAAACTTCTACTGGTAATTCTCCATCAGCTTCCACCCCACTTCGCAGAACTGACTGAGGGTGCGCTGGGTGGCGCCGAAGGCCATGAATTCCGCCGGCGTCATGCCGTCGGGCTCGTAGGCGCGCACGAACTCTGGCATCCCGAGCAGGCGCTCGATGGCGTCCTCGGGAACTGCACGATCGATGCGCTCTTCGCGCGGCAGATCGCGGGTGACGAAGATTTCTTGAAACGCCGGCGCGATGGACATAATCAGGTCCGCGCCGGCCAGTTCGGTGAGATGATAATCGCCGCGCAGCGCCGCCACCAGCAGCACCGCTTCGTAGCCGCGCTCGCGGTACAACGCGTAAGCGCGCTTGGTGACCGCGAGCCCCGCCTGCCGGATATCGCTCTCGCTTACGGCGGCCTGATTGTCGTGCGCCACTTCACGCAGAAAATCGTCCAGCCGCCCGATCATGATCACGGCGAAACATTTTCCGGGCACGATGCCGGCGGCCTTCGCGCGCTCGATTCCGGCGCGATGCCGCTCGGCGATAGCGATGGCTTGCGGCACGGTGAAACTCACGGTCGCGGTAACGGTGATGCCTTCTGCCACGCAATCTTCCAGCACGTCCATGCCGGCGCTGGTCGCGGGCAGCTTCACCGCGATATTGGGCGCCCAACTGTGGAAGCGCCGGGCCATGGCCAGCATGCAATCGCGATCGCCGGCGTGCAGCGGATTCACCTGCCCGCACACGAATCCGGATTGGCCGTTGGTAGTGGCAAACTCCGCGTTCAATTCGGCGGCGGTGCGGGTGACGGCGATCCGCATCAGTGCCTCAGCCTTCAGCTCGGGCGCCAGTTTCTGCTTGAGCACGGCGTCAATGTCGGGCGCCCAGAGATCGCGGTCCTTGGCCAGCGCCAGGTTCGCCAGAAACGGGTTGGTAGTGACGCCGACGGCGCCGCGCCGCAAGCCCAAACGCAATTCGCCGGCCTCCGCCGAATCGTGCCACCATTTCGTGCGCGTGTTGGTCAGAACCCAATTCAGATAAGTATTGTCGGCCATGATTTCCTCGCCAAGGCATATTCTAGCGCGCAGATCCGGCTATAATCTCTGCATGTCTCAAATTGGATTTGTCGGTCTCGGCATTATGGGCAAGCCCATGTCCAAAAACCTGCTGAAGGCCGGACATACGCTGGTGGTCTTCGATGTGGTGCCGGGGCCGGTTGCGGAACTGGTGGAAGCGGGCGCGGCGCGCGGAGAGTCCTGCGCCGACACCGCGGCCCGGTCGGATGTGATTATTACGATGCTGCCCGACGGCCCGGAGGTGGAGGCCGCGGTGCTCGGCGCCGGCGGAGTTTTGGAAGGCGCGCGCGCCGGATCGACGGTAGTGGATATGAGTTCCATCAGCCCGATGGTGGCGCAGAAAGTAGCAGCGGCG
>CAZARO010001389.1:0-1834 GCA_964487165.1 uncultured Solibacteraceae bacterium
AGGTCGGTCCCCGGCCGCAACGCCATCTCCAGGCCGAGGTGCCCCTCGTGGGCGCATTCCACGGTAAAGCCCTCGCGCCGCAGAAACTCACTCAATAGGGAGCAAAGCTCGGCATCGTCGTCCACCAGGAGAATGTTCATAGGTGCGAGGCTGCGCCTCGATCTTCCTTGGGAAGATGGAATGCAGAAGTCCGAAGCGGCCCCTGACGGGTCCGTGAAGTCAGAATGAAGACATCGGGCGCCGTGAGCTTGGCCATTCTGCCTTCATTATCGTTCAGCAAGGCTTCGCCCAGTCTTCCCGCAGGGGCCACAAGAAATACGTCTCCGGCCGCGAGCTTCGCCATTCTGACTTCATTATCGTTCATTACCCTTCATCATCCTTCCTCACTTCATCATCCTTCCCCATCCTCCCCTCTAATGCTATCCTTCGGACTAGGGCGGCACCTATGAAATCTCAGAGGGTATTGTGCCTGGCAGGCCTCGGCCTCCTCGTCATCAGCGCGGTGTACGCCTTCCAGAAACCGTTCCGCCAGTACCCCAGCATGGAGGGGTACGACGAGATCCCCCTGCCGCCGGATTTTCAGGAAAGCTGCGAATGGGTTTTCGCCCGCCTGATGTATCCCGAGCATCCCGAGGGGCTCTTCGGCCCTTTCGGGCGGCGCGGCCGATTCGGCGGCGGCTTCAGTATGGACTGGCGCGAAGGCTTCACCAGCTGGACCCAGGATTATCCACGCGCCGATCGCCATTTCGCCGCCGCGGTCCGGCGTTTGACGCGCGTGCATGCCCGCTCCACCGAGCAGCCCTCCAATCCCGACGACCTGGACGATTTCTTCAACTGGCCCTGGCTGGCGGCCGGCGAAATGGGCGATTGGAAGCTCACTGACGAGCAGGCCAAGACCCTCCGCGAGTACCTCTTGCGCGGCGGCTTCCTGATGCTCGACGATTTCTGGGGCGCGGAGGAATTCGCGCGTTTCGACGAGAGCATGAAACGCGTCTTCCCCGAGCGCCAGGTGGTGGATATCGACGATAAGGACTCCATCTTCCACGTGGTCTATGACCTGGACGACCGCTTTCAGATTCTGGGCACCTGGGCGATGCCCGGCTGGGGCCGCGGCGGAGGCGGCGGCATGTATCAAAGGGCTGTCGGCACCAAAGCCCACTGGATGGGAATCTATGACGATCGCCAGCGCGTGATGGTGGCCATTTCGTTCAACTCCGATATCGGCGACTCGTGGGAGTGGGCCGACGATCCCCGCTATCCGCAGGAAATGGCAGCGCTAGGCATTCGGGTGGGGGTGAATGACGTGGTCTACGCCATGACGCACTGAGGCGGAAAGCCCCCACTAACAAAAAGATTCTACCGGCAGCGTCCGCTACTTAGACACTGCCGGTAGAATCTGTATTTCCAACTTACAGACTTGTGGGCTCACTTACCGGCGGAATCCGCCACGGAAGCCGCCCCAGTATCCGCCGAAGCCGAATCCAAATCCCGGGCCCCAGTAAGGATAGCCCCAGCCATAGTACGGGTAAGGATAACCATAGTAACCCGGGCCGTACACATACGCCGGCCGGGTTGCGACCGTCTGGCTCATCGTGGAGGGACGGGAGTAATCGTCCGGACCGACATAGCGGAACGCACCGCTGGAAGTACCGGTCTCGATGGTGACCGCATTTTCCGTCTGGAACGTCAGCAGAGTTTCCGGATAGATGACGCTGTCGTGGCCTTTCGTAGCCAGCACTCCGATGGTTGCGCCCGCGGGGGCTGCGGAGCCATCCGCCGTAGTGGTGGTGATGGCACCCTCCTGCTGATGTCCATAAGGCATGATCGGACCTTG
>CAZARO010001390.1:0-1824 GCA_964487165.1 uncultured Solibacteraceae bacterium
GGCGTTGGACATGGTGCGTTTGGAATGGGCCCACGTGGTGGCGTTCGACGGCGCGGCGGAGAAGGTGCTCGGCCCCGAGGACCTGCTGGAACTCACCCCGCAAATGACCTTCCGGCTGCAGCCTTATATTACGCTTCTGGCGCTCGAGTACCCGGTGGACGATCTGCACCTGCGGGTGAGCGAACTCGCCGAGGGCCACGGCGATGCCAGCAACGCCGTTCTTCGCCACAGGGAGCGGCGCGCGGTGCGGCGCTTCAGTCTGCAGCGCGAAGCGGTCTACGTGGCCGTGCACCGCGTGGACGAATGGGTCTACTATCGCCGCCTGGACGCCCAAGAGTTTCAGTTGCTGGACGCGCTGCGCGGCGGGAAGCCCGTGGGCGAGGCGATCGACAGGGTCTTCGCCGATAGCGATCTGCCGCTCGACGAGTTGCGCGGCAAGGTGGAAGGCTGGTTCCGCTCCTGGGCGGAAGGCGGCTGGTTTTGCCATCCGGGAGGCGAATCGTGAAAGCTCAGGCGGAAAAGCTATATCGGCTGTTGATCCGCGCGGCATCCAGTTTGCAGTCGGCGTTTCTGCTGGCGGTGCGGCTCTACTGGGGGTGGCAATTCGCGGTGGATGGCTGGGGAAAACTGCACAATCTCGAGAAGGTGACGGACTTTTTCTCTTCCCTCGGGCTTCCCGCTCCGGGCCTTACCGCGGCCTCCATCGCGAGCCTCGAACTCGTCGGTGGAATCCTGCTGGCGCTGGGGCTGGGCTCGCGCCTGATCGCGCTGCTGCTCGCCGGCAACATGCTGACGGCGTACATCACCGCCGATCGCGAAGCATTCTTCTCGTTCTTCTCCGACCCCGATAAATTCTACGGCGCGTCGCCGTATACCTACCTGTTCGCATCGGTGATTGTGCTGGTCTTCGGACCGGGGAGCTTCTCGGTGGACGCGTGGCTCGCGAAGAAATGGAAGTGATGCCCGCCATCGTAGCGCCCGTCAGCCGCTGGCTCACGGTGTCCGATATCGCCCGCAGCGCGGCCTTTTATGGCGACGTGGTGGGGTTCGAAATCCACGAGGCCAATCATCTACCGTCCGATGGCGCAGAAACCATCCGCTTTTATGTTTATCGAAGTACGCACCCACGGCGATCAGGCCGGAGCGGGACGTGCTGTGGAGCGCGTCATCGGCGCGATCGACAAAGAGATTCCCGTCGGCAACATGCTTAGCCAGAAGGACGTCCTGGGAAGGCGCTTCCTGTATCCGCGATTCCGCGCCATGGTACTGGCTCAATTCTCCGGGCTTGCGCTGCTGCTCGCCGCGCTCGGGCTCCACGGTTTGCTTTCGCAGTATGTCACGCAACGGAGAGGCGAGCTCGGCTTGCGAATGGCGATCGGCGCGAGAAGACAAGATATCGCGCGGCTGGTAGCGATTCAGGGCGGAATGCCGTTGCTCGCAGGCATTGTCATCGGCATGGTTCTCACGTTCGCTCTGACCGGTTATCTGGCGCACCTGCTCTTCGGGGTATCGGCCGGCGACCCGATCACGATGATCGCGGCTCCAGTGGCGCTGCTGGCGGTGGCGCTCCTGGCTGCGGCGAAGCCCGTTCTGGACGCCGCGGCGGTCGATCCCATGCAAGCATTGCGAGACGAATAGTTCGACTATCAGCACCCCCGGATGCGCCTGCAGGCTTCGGGTTTGGCCATTTGCTAACTAACTGGCGGGCTGAAGCCCACCCCACCAGGCGGATCGCCGCATCTTGGTGGCGCGGGCTTCAGCCCGCGATGGGCCGCCTGAAAGGCGGCCTCTCGGCTTTGGCCATTCACTAGATAAAAATCATTT
>CAZARO010001391.1:0-1822 GCA_964487165.1 uncultured Solibacteraceae bacterium
AGGCGCTCATCTCCCAGTTGCCAAGATGTGCGGTCGCGAACAATACCCCGCAACCCTTCCGCAAGGCTTCCGCCACGTATTCCCCGCCTTCGCAGCGGATCCACTGTTTGACATTGTCCCGTCGTATCGCCGGAAATTTCGCGAATGTCACCAGCACGCGCGCAATCGAACAGAAGACGCCATCCACAATCTCCGCATGCCGCGCGGCGCTTAGATCCGGCAGCGCCAGCGAGAGATTCCGATACGCCACGCGCCGCAGTTTAGGGAGGGCAAGATCGAGCAGCCTCGCATAACCGCGCGCCAGGCGATGCGCCATTGGCAACGGAACCCACTCCAGTGTCTTCAGCACCACCATCGCTGCGCCATATTCCAGCCAGTTTCGAATGGCCGATCGCGTCCGCATGCCCACTCTACGCTATCATGATAAAAATCCCTATGATTCAAGACGTACTCACCGAAGGCCTCACTTTCGACGACGTTTTGCTCGAGCCGGCCTTCAGCGATGTGCTGCCCATTGAAGCCGACACCCGCGCCTGTCTCACGCGCGAAATTGCACTGAATGTGCCCATCGTCTCGGCCGCCATGGACACGGTGACGGAATCGCACCTGGCCATCGCCCTGGCGCAGCAAGGCGGCATCGGAATCGTCCACCGCAATCAGTCCGTCGCGCGCCAGGCGGAAGAAGTGGACAAGGTGAAGCGCAGTGAGAGCGGCATGATTGTGGACCCCATCACCATCGCTCCGGACCTGCCCATCTCGGCCGCGCAGGAGTTGATGGCGCGCTACCGCATCTCGGGCGTGCCGGTTACCAAGGGCGGCAAGCTGGTCGGCATCCTCACCAATCGCGATCTGCGTTTCGAGAACCGTTTCGACGCGCCTATTTCCGAAGTGATGACCAAGGAGAATCTGGTCACCGTGCCGGTTGGCACCACGCTGGAGCAGGCGGAAGCCATCCTGCACAAGCACCGCGTGGAGAAGTTGCTGGTGGTGGACGATCAGTTCATCCTCAAGGGCCTGATCACCGTCAAAGACATCCAGAAGAAGCTGAAGTACCCCAATTCGGCCAAGGACAGCCAGGGGCGGCTGCGCGTGGGCGCGGCCATCGGCGTCACCGGCGACTTCCTGGAGCGGGCCCAGGAACTGGTGGCGCGCAAAGTGGACGTCATCGCCATCGACACCGCGCACGGCCACAGCAGCCGCGTTCTGGCGGCCGTCAAGACCATCAAGTGCAAGCTGCCGCAGGTGCAACTCATCACCGGCAACGTGGCCACGTATGAAGGCGCACGGGAGCTGATTTCGCTGGGCGTGGATGGCGTCAAGGTGGGAATTGGACCGGGCTCGATCTGCACCACGCGCGTGGTCTCCGGCGCCGGCGTGCCGCAGATTACGGCGATTTCGGAATGCGCACGCGCCTGCCGCGAGGGCGGCGTGCCGCTGATCGCCGATGGCGGCATCAAATTCTCCGGCGACATTACCAAGGCGATCGCGGCGGGCGCGGACGCGGTGATGATCGGCAGCCTGCTGGCGGGCACGGATGAAAGCCCCGGCGAGACGATTCTTTACCAGGGCCGCACCTTCAAGACGTATCGCGGCATGGGATCGATGGGCGCGCAGGGCACTTCCAGTTCCGACCGCTACGCGCAGGATCCCACTTCCAAGATGGTGCCCGAAGGAATCGAAGGGCGCGTGGCGGCTAAGGGTCCGCTATCCGACCTGGTGTATCAATTGGTGGGCGGCCTCCGCTCCGGCATGGGATACTGCGGGGCGCGGACCATCCGCGAATTGCAGCAAAACTCCCGCTTCCTGCGGATCTCGCCCGCCG
>CAZARO010001392.1:0-1818 GCA_964487165.1 uncultured Solibacteraceae bacterium
CCAAATAACACTCCTGCCGAAGAGTGCTCATAATACCAGAGTTCATTCCCGGTACGGAAGACAATTCGTTGAAATCCGTGATTAAACCGGAGTGGTGGGTATTCATCTCCCCGAGGATGTTGTGCACCAGGTTTCTCAACTGCTCCTCATTCATGGCTACGCCCGCCCGGGCCAGAGGATCGCGCAGGCGGCTAAAGAGCTCTTCTTCGCTGGTGTTGTTGAGATCCAGCTTGCCGCTGCCTGGATCCCCGAAAGTGTCGGCCAGCACCGCCCGCATGGTGGCCTGGTTCAAGTTCAGCTGGCTGTTGCCCTGACCCTTGGCTTCCGTCCCGATCTCGACCGTGTTCACCACGCCGTTGCCGCTCAAATCCTGAACCGTCACCTCGGTCTTCATTTTCTGCAGCATGGCGGCTCGGATCTTATTGTCCTGAGGAGGGTTGGCGAATTTCACTTGAATCAGCGTTCCCTCCTTGAAATCGATGCCGTATTTGAGACCGCCCTTGGCGGCGATGCTCGTCAATCCGGCTACACTCAACACCACTGAGGCGATGATAAAGGGCCATTTTTTGCCCAGAAAGTCGTAGTTCGTGTTCTTGAATAATTCCATTGAGCGTTGCCGTGCCGGTGACCGCTCTAAAAGAATCAGACACCAGCTCCTTAAATTTTGTTCCCGAACAAACCGCCGAAGCGGCTTAAATACTCAAAGCTTCCGTTCCCCGCCGCCCCAAAAGCTCCCAATTGAAGATGGTGCGGGAAACGAATACCGCGGTGAAAACGTTGGCGAACAAGCCGATCGTCAATGTTATCGCAAATCCACGCACCGGTCCTTCTCCGAACAGGAAAAGGAAGGCGCAGGAGACGATGGTGGTCACGTGGGTATCCACAATCGTCCACCAGGCCTTATTAAAGCCTGTGTCGACGGCTGCGAAAACCCCCTTTCCGGTCCGCAATTCCTCACGGATCCTCTCGAAAATCAGTACATTAGAGTCAACCGCCATACCCACGGTGAGGATCACGCCGGCGATTCCGGGCAGGGTGAGGGCGGCATGCAAATAGGCGATCGCCGCCAAAAGTATGATGGTATTCAGAAGCAGCGCCAGCACCGCATTCACGCCGCTGCGCCGGTAGTACACAAACATGACGGCGATGACCGCCAGCAGCCCGGCGATGCCCGAGACGATTCCCTGGTGGATGGAGTCGGCGCCCAGCGAGGGGCCGACGGAATTTTCGAACGCCACGGTCACGCGGGCGGGCAGGGAACCGGAACGCAGGTAGCGCGCCAGGTCCGACGCTTCTTCCAGGCTGCCGAGGCCCATGATGCGGCCGGAATCCTCGATGCGTTCATTGATGGTGGCTACGCTGACAATGTCGTTATCCAGGATCACCGCCAGCTTGTCGCCCACGTGGTCCCCGGTGAATCGGGCGAAGCGCCGGCCGCCATCCTGCGACAGCGTGAAGCTGGTCTGAAACGTCCGCGCGGTATCGCCCTGGCCCTCGCGGGCGCTGCGCATATCTTTGCCGGTGATGACGTATTGCTTGTTGACCAGGTACCACTCGTCGGGTTGGCCGTGAACCCGTGGCTTCATCTTCACCAGCGTCTCGTTCAGCGGCAGGACACCGCCGAGCTTGGCCATGGCGTCTTCGCGGCTGGAAAACGGCGTATCATGCTGCTTGTCGACGCCGGTGATTACCAGCATGGCCGTCGTCCCGATCAGTTCCTTGGCATGGGCCGGATCGTCCACGCCCGGCAGCTCAATCAGAATCTGGTAATCCGAGCCCGACTGGCCGTACTGCTGCACCGAGGTCTCCGCCACACCC
>CAZARO010001393.1:0-1817 GCA_964487165.1 uncultured Solibacteraceae bacterium
GGCGTCCGCAACTCATGCGAAATATTGGCCACGAAATCCTTGCGGACGCGTTCCAGGCGCTCCAGGTCGGTAATATCGTGCAGCACGGCGATAGCGCCGCCGCCGGGATGCTCGCCCACGGGCGCACCCTGCACGTCGAAAACGCGCCCCTGGGCAGCGACCAGCGTCAATCGCCGGCGCACCGGTTCGCCGCTGGCGATGACGCGGCGCAGAAGTTCGAGGAATTCCGGATCGCGAACCACTTCGACCACCGGAATCCGTTCCGGCACGCCGGCCTTCACGGCGCGGGCGAAAGAGTCGTTGCAAAACGTCACCCGCAGATCCCGATCCACCGCCAGCACACCCTCCACCATGCCGGCCAACACGGCCTTGCGGCGCGCCAACTCGTCGGCCAGCGTCTGCAGCATGCGGCGAAATTGTGCGGCCATACTGCGCAGCGAGCGGGCTACCGATCCCAGTTCGTCGTCCGGCTGGCTGGCGAGCGTGCCGGAGTATTCGGCGTTCACCAGTTCCTGGGCGAACGTCTGGATGCGCCGTATACGCCGGCTGAAGGCGCGCGAAACGAAAAAGGCTACCGCCAGCGCGAACGCCGCGGCCACCAGCGAGGACTGCAGAATGATCCAGCGGACGGCCGCCGCGGCCACCTCGATCTGCCGCAGCGGCACGGACAGCCGCAGGATAACGCCGGGGCGCCCCTCGATATCCGCCGGCACGGCCAGGTAACAGAGGTCGACATCCAGCGTGGCGCTGTGGCGTACGGCCGTTCCGGTAGCGCCGGCGAGCGCCTGGCGGACTTCCGGGCGGCCGGCGTGGTTGTCCATGCTGGCGGGCTCGTGCTGGGAATCGGCGAGCACTGTGCCATCGCGGGCGATGATGGTGACGCGCGCCCGGGTCTCGGTGCCGGCACGGGCGGTCCAGGCTTCCAGCGCATGCGCGTCGGCGGGGCCCAGCGCGGCCAGTGCCGGCAGAAGAATGCGCGTCTGCGCGGCCATCATGTCCTCGGCATGCCGCCGCTCGCTGGCCGCCGTATAGCGGGTGAGGAAGATGGCGGCGCTTCCCAACGCCACCACAATCAACAGCAGCGCGGAGAACAGCAGCTTGCGCAGAACGGTGGCGTTACCCATAGCGGCCCTCCACGTAATCGGCGGTGCGGCTGTCGCGGGGCGTGAGGAAAAGCTTCTCGGTGCGGTCGTGCTCGATCACTTCGCCCATCAGCATGAAAGCGCACTCCTGGCTCACGCGCCGCGCCTGCGCCATATTATGCGTCACCACCAGGATGGTGTAACGGCCGGCCAGCGCCAGCATCAACTCTTCTACCGCCAGGGTGGCGGTACTGTCGAGCGTCGAGCACGGTTCATCCATGAGGATGACCTCCGGCTTTAACGGTAGCAGCCGGCCAATGCAGAGTTTCTGCTGGTCCGCCAATTGCAGATTGGTGGCGCGCGTGCGCAGCCGGTCTTTCAGCGCGTCCCAGAGATTCACTTCGCCGAGCGCTTTCTCCACCGCCTCGTCCAGCTCAGCCTTGCGCAACTGCCGGCGGGGAGTGTGGGTGCGCAAGCCGAAGACCACGTTTTCGTACACCGAAATGGGCAGTGGATTGGGCCGCTGAAAGACCATCCCGACGGACTTGCGCAGTTCGATGAGGGACACGTCAGGAGCGTAGATGTCCTGGCCCAGGATGCGGATCTCGCCGGTGGTGCGCACATATCCGTAGCGCTCATTGATGCGATTGAAGCAGCGCAGCAGGGTGGTTTTGCCGCAGCCCGAGGGGCCGATGAGCGCGGCGATCTGGCCCTGCCGGATGTTCAGATGGATAT
>CAZARO010001394.1:0-1815 GCA_964487165.1 uncultured Solibacteraceae bacterium
TATGATGAGGCATGCGCGTTCGCGAATTGGCAGACTGGCTGGGCGCGACGTTTGAGGGAGACGGCGAAAAGGAAGTGATCGGGGTGGCGCCGCTGGAAACCGCCGGCGCCTCCGATGTCGCCTTCGTCGGCACCCGCAAGGCGGCCATACAGACGGAGACTTCGGCGGCGGGTTGCCTGCTCGTGCCGGTCGAATGGCCCAGCCCCAGTTATCGTACGGTCATCCGCGTGGCGCAGCCGCGCACCGCCTTCGCCCGCGCCCTCAACCGCTTCTATCCCACCGCGGAACTCAAGCCTGGAATCCATCCCACCGCTGTAATCGGCAAAGATGTCGATCTCGGAGCCATGGTTTTTATCGGCCCTCACGCCGTGATCGGCGATGGGACGCGCGTCGGCGTGGCGTCGAGCATCGGAGCCGGCTCGGTGGTGGGAAAGCGCGTCATGCTGGGCGAGGGCTGCGTGCTGCATCCGCACGTGACCATCTATGACAACGTCGACATCGGGCGCCGCACCATTCTGCACTCCGGTGTGGTGATTGGCGCGGACGGCTTCGGCTACGTGATGGAAGACGACCGCTGGCAGAAATTCCCGCAGGTGGGCCGGGTGGAAATTGGCGACTACGTGGAGATCGGCGCCAATTCCTGCGTGGACCGGGCGGCCATGGGGGCGACCTCCATCGGCGAAGGCACCAAGCTCGATAACATGGTCCACGTGGGTCATAATTGCCGCATCGGCAAACACGTGGTGGTGGCGGCGCAGACCGGTTTCTCCGGCGGCGTGGTGGTGGAGGACTACGTGGTCATCGGCGGGCAGGTGGGCATCGGAGACAAGGCACGCATCGAAACGCGGGCGGTGCTGGGCTCGGGCTGCGGCGTGCTGACGTCCAAGATAGTGCGCTCCGGAGAGACAGTATGGGGCACGCCGGCGCGGCCGCTCAAAATCCACCTGGAGCAACTGGCGAACCTGGCGCGCCTGCCGGACCTGCGCCGTGAAGTGGCGGAGATCAAACGGCGCCTCGCGGAGTTGGAAGGGAAGAGCTGAGTGGGGGCGAAGCCCTTGAACTGGCGGGCTGAAGCCCACCCCACCGGTGGCGCGGGCTTCAGCCCGCGAGGTGAGGGCGAAGCGGCCTCGGGGCAAATGTTGCAGTACTCTTGTTTCAGATCTTCGCTGTAGGAGTCAAATGCTGGTAGTAGTGGGTGGCCATTCGCGCAACATCGGAAAGACTTCGGTAGTGGTGGGCTTGATCCGCAAATTGCGCGCCCGCAAGTGGACCGCGGTCAAGATCACGCTCTACGGCAACAGCGTATGCACGCACGATGGCGGCGCGTGCGGATGCGAACCGGCCGGCGGCGAAACATACGAGCTGACCGAGGAGTATCAGCCGAACGACACCGATTCCGGCCGATTCCTGGCCGCGGGCGCCGAGCGCAGTTTGTGGCTGCGCGCGCCGGCGGGCGAACTGGCGCGGGCCGCGGGCACCGTCCGCAAAATACTCGATCAGTCGGGCAACGTGATCGTGGAGTCGAACAGCATATTGGAACTGGTGAACCCGGACGTGTTCCTCATGCTACTGGATTTTTCGTGCGAAGACTTCAAGCCTTCCAGCCTGCGATTTATGGATCGCGCCGACGCGTTCGTGGTGGTCGACCAAGGCATTAACGTTCCGCTTTGGGAGGACGTGGCGCGCGGTATGTGGGATGGAAAGCCGCAGTTCCTGGTGAAACCGCCGGTCTACGTGACGGCCGCGGTGGCCGAGTTTGTAAGAGGCAAACTTTCGGGTCCGGCGGCGCCGCCGTCACCGGCCAGCCGCTGAGAT
>CAZARO010001395.1:0-1811 GCA_964487165.1 uncultured Solibacteraceae bacterium
CAAACACAGAGGCGCTATTCCGAGCCGCGCGCGCCAGCAAGCGGTTCTTCGAATTCTGCAACTCGGCAGATGGCCCCACGCCTCTACTTTCGCGAACACCGCCGGCGCCTCGTGGCGAATGACCGATTTCCCGGAATCACGCTATATTGGAAATTCATGGGGCGCGTGTTATCGGCCATGCTGCTGTTCGCCGCGGTGGCGGCGGCGCAGCGCGAGATCGTCATTGTCGACACCGACTCGGGCCTCTTCGGCGACGACGGCGCCGCGCTCACCATGCTCCTGCGCAGCCCCGAGCAGGTCATCGTACCGGGCGTCACCATCGTGCCCGGCAACGTCTGGGCGCCGCAGGGCGCCGAGTACATGCTGCACATCCTCGACCTGCTCAAGCGGCCCGAAATGCCGGTCTTCACCGGCGCCGAAGTGCCGCTCAATAACAGCGTCGCCATGGCCCGCGAAGAGGAACGCCGCTGGGGCAAGCTGGAATACACCGGCGCCTTCGCGCACGATCCCGACGCCGTGATCCCCGCGGTGGGCGCCAGACTCACCGGCCGCAAAGCCCATCACGACGCCGTGCAGTTTCTCATCTCCGAAATCGAGCGCCATCCGGGCCAGGTGACCATCCTGGCCATCGGGCCGATGACCAACGTCGCGCTGGCGCTGCGCCTGAAGCCCGGCATCGAGACCCGCATCAAACAGATAGTCTTCATGGGCGGCAATATCAAGGCGGCGGGCAACGCGTCGCCGTGGGCCGAATTCAACTTCTGGTTCGATCCTGAAGCCGCCCGCATGGTGCTGCGTTCGCGCATCCCCAAAAAGGTGATGTTCGCGCTCGACGTGTGCAACACCGCGCCTCTTCACAAAGCCGAGTTCGACCAGATCGCGGGAGCCCACACCCCCATTTCCGACCTCTTTCGCGAAGACCTGGGCAATCGCTACCCCGGCTTCCTGAAACATCCCGACGGCATTGCGTATATGTGGGATTCGCTGGCGGCGGCGTACCTCATCGACCCGGGGTTTGTCACTAAGTGGGACACCCAGCGGCTCGACGTGCAATCGGCCTGGGACCGCTTCTACGGCGCGACTATCCCTCTGGGCCGCGGGATTGCGCCGGAAGCGACGCCCGTGACGGTAGCGGCCGAGATCAACTTTCAGCGCGTCTTCGCTGTATATAAGGACCGCCTCACGCGCCGGGAGTAAGCATGGAGATCGTCAACGTAGTCACCGGGGAACAATTGGCCCAGGTGCGCGCGCTCTTCGAGGAGTACTGGCGGTCGTTCGGTTTCACTCCCTGCTTTCAGAATTTCTCCAGTGAACTGGCCGCGCTGCCGGGCGATTACGTGCCTCCCGGCGGGCGTCTCTGGCTGGCGCTGGTAGACGGGCAGCCGGCGGGGTGCGCCGCGCTCCGCCGCCTGGATGGGGAGCGGTGCGAGTTCAAACGCCTCTTCGTGCGGTCGCCGTTTCGCGGCCTGGGGCTGGGGCGGCAACTGCTCGCCTGGGTGATTGCGCAAGCGAAGGCGGCAGGCTACCGGCAACTGGTGTGCGACACCATGCCGGTGATGGCCGATGCGCTCGCCATGTACCAACGCGCCGGCTTCGAGCGCACCGAACCGTACTCCGATCACCCCACTCCGGGAGCTATTTTCCTGCGGCTGGCGCTGGCGTCCTGAAGCGCTCGTCAATCTCCACCTGGTAGCCGCTGGACAGACGGTTGGTCTCGTTAGCCATCCCCACCACCGCCATGAGTTCGGCGAACATGGCGTCGCTCATGCCGGCCTTGCGCGCGCTGGCGGTGTGCGAGGCGATGCAATACG
>CAZARO010001396.1:0-1809 GCA_964487165.1 uncultured Solibacteraceae bacterium
AGCGCCGCAAGAAGATCAACGTCGAGAAATTCCTGATTTTCAACCAGCAATTCGTTACTTTGATTCGCGCCGGCTTGCCCATCCTGAAGGGCCTCGACCTGCTGGCCGACCGCCTCACCGACCCCAAACTCGGTCCCCACATCCAGGCCGTGCGCGACGAAGTCCGCAACGGCACGCTGCTCTCCGAGGCCTTCCGCGCGCAGGGCGTTTTTCCGAAAATCTACGTCACGTCGGTGATGGCCGGGGAGAAAAGCGGCAGCCTCGTCGAGGTGCTGGACCGGTTTATCCACTATCAGAAGCTGTCGCTCGCGGTGAGAAAGAAGGTCATGGTCTCGCTCATGTATCCGTGCGTGCTGGTGGTGCTGGTGATCTTCCTGATGGTCTTCCTGGTGACCTTCGTGGTGCCGCGCTTTGCCAGCCTGTACGACAGTTTTCATGCCGACCTGCCGGCCATGACGCGTATTCTCATCACCATAGGGACGGCGGCGCAGGGCTCCATTCTGGCGGTAGTCGGCGCCCTGGTGGGGGCGGTTGTGGGCTTCCGCTTCTGGGCGCGGCGCGAATCGGCGAGGACTACTATCGATAAATTCAAGCTCAAGATGCCGGGGTTCGGCGAAATCTGGCTGAAATACCAGGTAGCGCAGCTTTCGCGCATTCTCAGCACCCTGCTCACCGGCGGTATTCCGCTGGTGCAGGCCATGGAAACGGCCGCCGAGTCACTCAATACGCCGCTCCTGCAGCGCGCCATTGAGGCCGCCGGCAAGAGCGTCCGCGAGGGGCAGCCGTTGTCGGGTTCGTTGAAGGCGTCCAAGTTTATTCCCGGGCTGGCCATCGACATGATCGAGGTGGGCGAATCCACCGGCGCGCTGCCGCAGATGCTGAACAGCGTGGCGGAGTTCTTCGAAGACGATGTGAATGTGCGCATGCAGGCCATGCTCTCGCTGATTGAGCCGGCCATCATGCTGGTGATGGGGACGTTTGTGGCATTTGTGCTGGTAGCGTTATATCTGCCCATTTTTTCGCTGGCGGACAGCATTCGATGAGGGTGGCGGGCTCAAGCCCGCCCCACCACTGCAGCATCGGGTCTTGGTGGGGCGGGCTTCAGCCCGCCGATTGGTGACAGGCAGCAAAGCGTATGGCGACAGTCGAGAAATTACGGTTGACGGATCCCGCGGGGGAGATCGAGCAGTCGAAGAGCATGGCGTCGCGCTATCGCTGCGAGTTTGTCGACCTGCGGGAAGCCTCCATCGATCACGACCTGTTCCGGTCCATCCCCGTGGACCTGATGTTCCGCTACAACTTCGTGCCCATGCAGGCGCGCAATGGCACGCTTGAAATCGCCCTCTCCGATCCGCGCAACCTGAACCTCATCGACGAGCTGACGCTGCTGCTCAATAAGAAGCTGCGCGTCAAAGTGGCCACGCTTTCGCAGATTTCGGAGCTGCTCAAGAAGACCGAACAATCGCAGCGCGTGCTGGAAGAAGTTACCGAGGGATTCGCGCTCGAACGGGTGGTGGAAGACGGCGACTCCGACGAGATGCTGTCGATCGACAAGCTCACCGCTACCGACAGCGACATCGCGCCGGTCATCAAGCTGGTCGACACCACCATCTTCAACGCCCTGGAGCGGCGGGCGAGCGATATTCACATCGAATCGCGCGACCAGGAAGTGGCCATCAAGTACCGCATTGATGGCGTGCTGCACTACGCCATGCCGCCCATCGCCAAGGACTGGCAATCGACCATCATTTCGCGCATCAAGGTGATGAGCGAGCTGGATATCGCCGAGAAGCGCGTGCCGCAGGACGG
>CAZARO010001397.1:0-1808 GCA_964487165.1 uncultured Solibacteraceae bacterium
TGGGTTATCTGGCAGTGCGGGCTACGAAATCTGCGTTGGCAGTAAACTCCCGCTAAGGGTAGACCCTTCCCCACTAAACGCGAGCGATCCTGACTGGGTCGAACAAGAGCGGAACGAGATAGCCCTACAATTCGTCCTTGCTCGGGCCTGGAATTTTCATGTGCTGCTTCGCTAACCCCGAGGGGATTCCTTTGTCGAAGCCTCGGCTCCAGGTGGTTCACGGAACGGTTCCACAGAAATGCGCTCGTAACTCACTTCCAGGACGATCAGATATTCTGTACCGACCGGCGCTTGGAGAGCTACGCGGTCGCCCGCTGCCGACTTCATCAACGCACGTCCCAGAGGCGACATCCAACTGATGTGGTTGCGGTTGAGATCGACCTCGTCGGTGCCCACGATGCTCACCACTCGCTCCGTTCCTGCGGCATTGGCATAGCGCACGGTCGCTCCGAAGAATGCCCGCGCCGCCGCCTGCCCCGCTCTCGGACTTTCCGGGTCCACCACTTCCGCGGCATCGATTCGCTTCGTGAGAAAGCGAATCCGCCCATCGATCTGGCGCAGCCGCCGCTTGCCGTACTGATAGTCGGCGTTTTCACTGCGATCGCCGTTGCTCGCAGCCCACGCCACCACCTTCGTCACGGCCGGGCGTTCCCTGGTGAGCAGAAACCTGTGCTCCTCTTTGAGGCGCTGCAGGCCGCCTGGCGTTATGTAGTTCTTGCCTGGTGTTGCGGGCTCGTCTGCTTGCGGCTTTCTCGTAAACCCTTTTCGCATAACGTAGTCCTTCAAGCGCGAATCCAGTGGACGCCAGAAGGTTCTGTCCCCGCGCCACAGGCTTTCTTCGCGTTCGCGAAGGGTGACCTCATCGATGTGAGGCGTTTTCCATACATCTACACTTACCATGTCAATACAGTGTTACCAGCCATACCTTATCGGGCTGTACTCGGAGGGAACGGTAGGCGGGGTTACCGGAAAGTGGCGCGGGCCTCGCCTGGCGGTCACTGCCCAAAGGACCCTTTCTGACACGAGGACGAGACTCACCGTTCAGGAATGTCCACCTCGACAAAGCTGCCGGGCGTTCACCGCTTCAATCACCAGTTTGAATGTGCGGCCGAAGTCGCGGCCATTGCTGCTGGCCGAGAACCACCACCGCGATCTTACGGCCCGCAAGATTTTGCCGGTAGCGCATGTTCGTGTCGGTCGTCGACAACATGTCGAATCTGGCGTTTTCGGCAGCGGTCAGCAAATCGCCGTTCTTGAGCTTGTCCCAGCCTTGCTGTGGGGCTGTGAGTACAATGCGGCCCCTCGAGATAGGGTCGGATCGGCACTGTCTTTCGTGAAGCGGGTTGCGCGTGAAAGATCACGGCGTAACCGCTAACATCAGGTACTAACGCCATAAGCATGGAAGGCGGACAAAAGGTCTTTGTCGTCTTGGTAGATCCGGCTCCATCTCCCAAACCCTTGGGTGAGTAGGCGGCCTCGATCATTACCTTCACCGCCGACCTTGCCAGTACCGATAATCGTCAGCCTTCATTTCGTCGAAGCTGGCGTACTTGCGGACTACTGCGCGGGCGAACTGCGCTCGCCTTGACAAGCTTACGCATTTCCGGCGCACTCCCGCAGCGCCTCCAGTGTCACCTCCGCAGTCTTCCGCCAGGAAAATTCCGCGGCGCGGCGTGGACCCGCTTCGGCCAGTAGCGCGCGCAGCGCTTCGTCGGACGCGATCCGCCGCAAGGCCGCCGTTATTGCCGCGGGATCTCGCGGGTCGAAGAGCAGAGCCTGGGTAGCGGTCATCGGCACGGGCTTGGGAC
>CAZARO010001398.1:0-1806 GCA_964487165.1 uncultured Solibacteraceae bacterium
CCCCGAGGGCGTCCGCCCCACTAATTATGCAGGTACGGCTCATAGGCCAATGTACGTGACATTGGGATGGCATCCTGCGGCCGATTGGCAATCGGCCTTCCGCTGCATCAATAGTGCGGGCCGGGCGGGTTGCCAACTGTTGCCAACCCGCCGCAGGTTGACAACCTGCCCCACTTAGCTTCTCAAAGCTTCAGATTCCATGGATTGCGCCGCAAGTGCGTGATAGCCGGTTCCTTACTCGTACCGAAGTGCCACGACGGGATCCAGCCGGGCCGCCTTATTCGCCGGCCAGATGCCGAAAAACAGGCCCACGGCAACCGAGACGGCGACTCCCAGCACTGCCGCCCACAGGGGCACGCTGGCGGGGATGGAAGTGAAAACCAGGCGGGTGAGCAGGGAAATTAGCCAGCCGAAAATAACCCCGGCGATGCCACCCATGCCGGTGAGCGCCGCCGCCTCAATCAGGAATTGGATCAGGATATCGGCGCGCCGCGCGCCCAGAGCCTTTCGGATGCCGATCTCGTAAGTCCGCTCGGTCACCGACACCAGCATGATGTTCATCACCCCGATGCCGCCCACCAACAGTCCGATGGAGCTGAGCACCACCATTACCAGAAAAGTGACGGCGGTGATCTGGCGGAAATCGTCCACCATCTGCTCGGCGGTGGAGAGCGCGAAATTGTCGGGCTTGTTAAAGGGCACGCGCCGGCTCACGCGCAGCACGGTGCGCACCTCGTCGAGCGCCGCCGGCAGTTTGCCGGCGATCGCCGTCACCACTATGGCGTTCTCGCGTGCGTTGGGATACAGCTTCTGCATGGAGCCGTAGGGCAGTAGGACGCGGGTGTCGGTATCGCCGAAAAACGAAGCCGCCGGCCGCACCATGGTGCCGATTACCTCGAACCCGTGGCCGTTCACCAGGATCTCCTTGCCGATAGGGTCAACGTGCGCGAACAGGCCTTTTTCCACGTCCTGCCCGACCACCGCTACGGGCATGCGATGGCGGCTCTCTTCGTCGGTGAAGAAGCGGCCCAGGTGTATGTCCACCTGGCCGCCGCGCGCGTAGGCCTCCTCCACGCCCATCAGATTGACGTCGTACAGGTCATTACCCTTGTAGTGGAGGTTGACCATGCCGTTGCCGAACAGCATGGAGGAAACGTCTTCCACCGATTTGCAGCGTTCGCGGATTTCGACGGCGTTCTGATAGGTGAGCCCCTTGCGGGTGCGCTCTTCGGCAGTGAGGTTGGTGGTGCGGGGCCCTACCGGGAATTTGAAAACGATGATCGAATTAGGACCGAAGCTGCGCAGCACGCCAGTCACATTGGCGTCGAAGCCGGCCAGAATCGCGGCCACCCCGATAATGGTGCCGGTCCCGATGATGACGCCCAGGACGGTGAGAAAGGCGCGCAGTTTATGCGTGCGGATGGTCTGTATCGCCAGCACCAGCCCGTTCAGAAATGCCAGTTTCGTCATGCGCTATCGCTCCACCCTTAGGGCTTCGATGGGATCGAGCCGGGCGGCCTGGCGCGCCGGATAGATGCCGAAAAACAGCCCCACGGTAGCCGAGAGCCCCACGCCGATCAGTATCGACGACCATGGCAAAGCCATGGGCACGGAGGTGAGGCTGCGCACCAGAAACGCGACGCACCATGCCACCGCCACTCCCACGAACCCTCCCGCGCCGGCCAGCACGGAGGACTCCACCAGGTATTGATTGAGGATGTCCTGCCGGCGCGCGCCCAGCGATTTGCGGATGCCGATTTCGTGCGTGCGCTCCGTGACCACCGCCAGCATGATGTTCATGATGAC
>CAZARO010001399.1:0-1802 GCA_964487165.1 uncultured Solibacteraceae bacterium
GACCGCGCCCCCCGAAGACCCGGGCTCCCACATCTCGGTGGACGTCGACCTGGTGGTATTGCACGCCACCGTGACCGATCGTACGGGCCGCTCTGTTACGGACCTGCGCCAGCAGGACTTCCAGGTATTCGAGGATGGCGTGCTGCAGTCCGTCAAGCAGTTCCTGCATGAGGATATCTCCGTTACCGCGGGGCTGGTGGTGGATCACAGCAGCAGCATGAGCCGCAAGCTCAAGGAAGTAGGCGCCGCGGCCCGAACTTTCGCGCAGGCCAGCAATCCGGACGACCAGATGTTCGTGGTCAACTTTAACGAGTATGTGCAGTGGGGCCTGGGCGATCCGCGCCGTTTCACCAACGACCCTTCTGAACTGGAGCAGGCCATTACGGCTGCTCCAACCACGGGTAAAACCGCGCTCTACGATGCCATAGTCAGCGCCCTGGAGCAATTGAAAACGGGCACCCCGGAAAAGAAAACGCTACTCACCATCAGTGACGGCGGAGATAACGCCAGCAAGCACACGCTGGCGCAAGTCTTGAAGCTGGCGCAGGAATCGAGCGCCGTCATCTATACGATCGGAATTTTCGACGAGGACGATCCCGACCGCAACCCCGGGGTGCTGCGGCGGCTGGCGGACGCCACCGGCGGGTTGTCATTCTTCCCCTTGGAGATCGAGCAGGTGACGTCGATCTGCGGACGCATCGCGCGCGACATCCGCAGCCAGTACACCATCGCCTACGCTCCCGCCACTCCGGCCAAGCCCGGCGAGTATCGCTCCATCCGGGTGGTCGCCAGCGCTCCGCACCGTGGGAGATTGCTGGTGCGCACGCGCACCGGGTACCGGGTCGCCGGACCCCGAGCGGCGCCATAACGGACTCGCCCCATGATCACCCTTTTCAAGAGACAAAGCTTACGGAAATTGGCATCGCTGGCGCTCGCCGTCGCCGGACTGGCGATGCTGGGATATTACGTCTTTGTTCGCGTGGACAGCTGGAACTTTCAGCGGCGCGCGGAGCGCGAGCTCGCCAGCCGCGTACCCGCCGCCCCGGCGCCGGCCCCGCCCACCCACTCCGCGGCGCCCTCTGCTGGACCCGTGGGCCGCATTGCCATCGCGCGCCTGGGCCTCTCCGCGGCTATCACTGAGGGCGCCGACGATACCGCTCTGCGGCGGGCGGTGGGACATATTCCCGGCACCGCCTTGCCCGGACAGCGCGGGAATGTGGGCCTCGCAGGCCACCGCGATACCTTTTTCAGGCCCTTGCGAAACGTCCGCGCCGACGACGTGATTGTGGTCTCCACCGAGGAAGGCGACTTCCGCTACCGCGTGGTTTCCACCAAGGTAGTCGATCCGCATGCGGTCGAAGTGCTCAATCCCACTGAGGTAGAGACGCTCACCCTGGTGACCTGCTATCCGTTCTTTTACATCGGCGCCGCTCCGAACCGTTTTATCGTCCGGGCGGAAAGGATTCGCGGATAATTCGGGCGCCTACCGCGTCCCCACACCCTCCGGCGCATCGCCGCCGCCATTCAGCCCCATCGCCTCTCCCAGCCGCGCGAGGTACCGCCGGCGCAGCATCTTTCTTAGTTCCGCCGGTGTCACCCCGGCGGCGGCCGCGTCGCGCTCGAGCTGCTCCTTCGCCAATTCCACTCCCGCGTAGAGCCGAGTGCCGGCCCATCGCTGGAAGGTGGCGTCGAATTCGAAGCCGAACTCCGTCAAGGCCGGTAGGGGGCGGCCGTAATTGTCCGGCAAGCCCAATTGCGCGAACCGGAAGCTCGACGCCCAGTCGGTGTGAAAGCCCACCCGC
>CAZARO010001400.1:0-1802 GCA_964487165.1 uncultured Solibacteraceae bacterium
TTCTATATGGTACGGCAGGCTCGATGCTCCCCGCCAGCCTTTACGCAATCCCGCAGCGTTTCGACCCGTTTCCGCCATCCCATGAGCGGGTTCCAACTCGCAGCGATTAGGGACGCTAAGAGCCGACCACCGCCGCCGCTTCCGAAGAGCGTCCGCGTCTGCCAAGTCTTGTGGTCGCCCGGCCAGTTCCTTGTTGCGAATCAGTTCGCCGCGCCCAAGGAAAAAGAGTGGAATCGAGTCGATCGACGGTGTTGCGACTAGCCCAGGCTTCCTCGAAGGCGCCCGCAATAGAAGTAATAACATCGATCTGGTTCGGCTTTACGCCGAGTTGGAGAATCTGATCGGGCTGGCACAGGTTTCCGGGGCCGATTTGTAAACCAGCGACACCGAACTCGCCAAGCGTCTTGACCAAGAGTTCCGCGTTGGTACGATCGGGACGCACCAGAAAATCGATGTCGGCCGTAAAACGCGGGTGGCCGTGCCAAGCCACAGCGAATCCTCCGACGACGAGTTACTCAACTCCGTTGGCGTTGAGTAACTCGATAAACTCGCGCAAATCCTTGCTGATCGGCATGCGTGTAGACCCTGGCCTGGAGTTCGAGAACGATCGCTACCCGCTGCTCCGGGGTCATCGCAAGGTCTTCGTCGACATCCGCCGCCTCGGCCGCTTCAAAGCTACCGAAATGGCTGGCCACGTGTTCCATAGCTCAATTTTACAGGTTCCGAGACGACTGCGCGGCGCTCCGATAACAGGCGTATGCTGAAGTCATGGTGCGCCCTGCACTTCGTGGCCTGGCCGGAGCGCTTCTGGGCGTGTGTCTTCCCCTGCAAGGCCAGATTAACGGCCGCGTAGTGGTGGGCGGTGGAGGCGGTCTCCCGGGACCCGCTTTTGTAATGGTCAACTGCGGCAGCTACTGGGAAGGGTACAGTGACAAGCGAGGCGAGTTCATCGCCCAATTCTCTCACGGACGTCAGGTATTAATAGATCCTACCTTCTCCTGCACGGTGGAAGCTACTCTTCCCGGGTACACTCGGGGCATTACTCACGCGACTGTACATGCATCGGACGTCATTATGGTCACCCTCTACCCGCTCGGCGGGCCAGATGATTCCACCCTAAGTTACCGGGATCTGGCCGTCCCTGCCGCGGCTTACCAACAGTTCGAGAAGGGGGAGTGGGCAGTCCGGGAACGGAAGTGGAAAAGCGCGGAAGCCAGTTTGCGGAAAGCTATCTCGCTCTACCCCGAGTACGCGCTCGCCTGGGGCAAGCTGGGCGAGGCGCTGGAAGGGTCCCACAAGCCGGACGAGGCCGCCAGCGCCTACGGCAAGGCGATCGCCATCGATGCGCGGCTTTTCTCAGTTTATGCCAGGTGGGCCGTTATGGATGCGAACCGGGAGCGCTGGGACCGGGTGGCGGCGACAACGGACGCGGCCATCGAGCTGAATCCCCTCGGCTGGCCGATCCTTTTCTTTTACAACGCCGTCGCGAATTTCAATCTGGGCCGCCTTCGGCAGGCCGAAGAAAGCGCCGTTCGCGCCGCCGCGGCCGACCAGTTTCCTCGCGCCCACTACATTCTGGGACATATTCTCGCCACCAGAGGAGACTACCGGGGAGCGGTGGAGCAGATGTCGAAATATTTAGACTTGATGTCGTACGCCGCCGACGCCAAGCGGGTGCGCGCCGAGATTCAGGATGCCAGATCGCACATGGCTCAGCTCCCGTGAACTTCCGGCCCGCGCGCCGAAATTCAGCCCGCCAGCTTTCGTACCGTCTCCACGGTATCGGCCTCCGCGGCCGTCTT
>CAZARO010001401.1:0-1801 GCA_964487165.1 uncultured Solibacteraceae bacterium
CCTGAATGCCGATGGAGACGCCGCAGGGGATTTCGCGCCGCGCGCCTCCGCCGATAGCCTGCCACAGAGGGACGCCTTTTTGCCGCGCCTCCAGGTCCCAAATAGCCGTTTCCAGGCCTCCGCGCGCCATATTGTGGCCGCGGATGTGCGAGGTGAGCGGATAGACGTCCGCGGCGCTTGCCAGTTCGCGGCCGAGCACACGCGGGATGGCGTAATCGCGCAGCAGCGGCCACGCGGAGCCCGTCCACTCCTCGTTATAGAAGGGATTTTCGCCTGCCGTCACTTCGCCCCAGCCGGAGACGCCGCCGCTCTCCACTTCCACCAGGATCATGTGCCGTTCGGTGGTGCGGCTGAAGCTGGTTTCGAAAAAATGCACCAGCGGCATGCCGATCTGCCGCAAGGTAACGCGCTCGATTTTCATGTCCACGGCTCCAGCAGGTAGCTGCCCTCGGACTCGCCGCGCAGGAAGCGGGTGACGGCCAGGCCCTGCTCGAAGGCGCGGCGGAATTTCGCGCCGTTCTCTTTCTGGATCTGGCGGGCGCGCCGCGGATCCTCCGAACGAAGGTGCGCGATATCGGTGGGGTAACTGATTTTCATCTCGCACGATGGGTCGGCGGGCGGCGCATCGCCGGCCAGAATCGCCTCTACGCGCGGGCTCGCGATCCACCACTCGGCGTAACAGCGATCCGTCGGCAGGCCGCCGTGCAGCGGGCTGAAGGTGATGCCGTACTGATTCTCCTGATAGCGGCGCACGATGGCGCCCAGCCGCTCGATATTGAAGAAGGCGTTCTTCAATTCCAGCGGATCGAAGGTCCACTCGATCAGGTGGATGCCGCGCGAGAGCGCCTCCGCGCGTTGTTTCAGCTTGAGGCCGCGGCCGATGCCGGCATTATGATAGGCCGGCAGAACGCCGAGCATGTGGCTGTGCAGATACGCGCGTCCGCCGGGCTTGATGCCCGGAATGGCGAAACAGAAACCCACCATCATGTCGCCATCGTAAGCGCCGAATACGTGGCCGCCCACTTTGGTCACGACGACGAGAAATCGCAGCGGCAACAGTTCGATATCGGCGAAGCCCCAGATGGCCTGCTGCAGGCGGAGCACCTCCTCAAATTCCGGAAGCTGGAAAAGCTGGCGAATTTCGATTACAGTTTGGCTTCCTGCCACAGGCTCTCCATTTCGGCGATGTTCGAATCCTCCGGTTTTCGGCCGCGCTCTGCCAGTTTGCGCTCGATGTAGGCGAAGCGTTGTCGGAATTTGGCGTTGGTTCGGCGCAGCGCCTGCTCGGGATCCACCTTGACGAAGCGCGCCAGGTTCACCAGCACGAATAGCAGGTCGCCCATTTCATTTTCCATCTGGTCGTGCGAGGCCGAGCGGCGCGCTTCCGCGAACTCCGCCAGTTCCTCATGGAGCTTGTCGAGCACCTGCTCGGGATTCTCCCAATCGAACCCCGCGCCGGCGGCGCGCGACGAAATCTGCTGCGCCTCCACCAGCGCCGGCAGCGCGCGCGGTACCGGCGACAGCAGCCCGTCCTGCTCGCGGCCCTGGTCCTTTTTCTCCGCGGCCTTCACTTGCCCCCAGATGCGCTTGACGTCGTCCCCGGTCTCCGCCGATTGCTCCCCGAAGACGTGCGGATGACGGCGAATCAGCTTCTGGTTGATAGCGTCGAGGGCGTCGCCGATCGCGAAGAGCTTCTCTTCCGAGGCCATCTGCGCGTAGAAGACGGCCTGCAGCAGGAAGTCGCCGAGCTCTTCGGCCAGTTCGCCCCACGCCCGCCGGTCGATGGCGTCGAGCACCTCGT